>JAUUYO010000137.1 GCA_030590405.1 Kangiellaceae bacterium | reverse complement strand
TAACGCTTACATAACCTGCAACTTTGAGTTGCGGCCTGTTTTTTAGGCTGTAACTAAAAATTGTCAGAGTTAATGTGATTGTTAGTTTTTTATTTTTTAGGGAAAGGATTCACTCGTTTGAATTTATTAAAATTTTCTGAGTCTATCAACGCTGCATCTGGGTCAGCAGTTGCCCTGCGCTTTACCTCTTCATTGCTCATTACTTTAAGATTAATTTCCCCTTGCTGAACCTGAAAAGGCATACCAGCAACACGAGTGTATTTCACAGAGCTTGTCATTTGCTTTCCTCTTCTTTATTTGATGATTTTGGATTAACCGGCTTGAATTCATTAAGCTCTTCTTCTGTCCACGGTTTTGCATCGGGATCATCTACCGCTTTACGATGCGCCTCTTCATCACTCATTTTATCAAACTCAGTCCAGTCTACATCGCTGTTATCAAAAGTTGTGCCATCAGATTTTTTGTATGTTTTCTTTTTTGTCATATATCACCCATGATTTTTTTCGTACAGTCTTTGTTCTGACCGCTCAGCTTTGCGAACTGAAATAAGTCGAGTTATTTTATCATTATCTCTAATAGTATAAACAACATACAAAATTTTGCTAAATTCATTCATGCCAATAGTAACAAACCTATCTTCACCATAATCCTCGCGTCCATCATGTTGTTCTAGTCGGTAGTAGTCATCAAAAACTGCCGCACCTGATTTTAGCGGCACTCCGTGTTTTTTAATGTTTGCCTGGTTCTTTTCCTCGTTCCATTCAAATTTCATTTTTCAACTCTAACTTGATACTGTGGTTTTCTAGTTTAACGTATTAACGAACTTGCAATAACTATGTTTTTTTGAAACTAACGCTAGCGTAATTCGAGAGGTGCGTTTTTCGCCGAATCGAAATTCACGCATTGGTTACATTTTACTTAACAATTTGGATTGCATGCACTTTACAGTAAGTGGTATTTCCAGAGCCACTCCAAGGTATCCCGGAACGACCACCAATAATAATATTTGCATCGCTATGAAAAGCGGATAAAGCAATACTTAAAATTTTGTCAATTCCGGTATTTGAGCTATTTACATAGTAGCCAGCTTCACACCCCGGTACAGAATTAGCCACAAGGATACGAATATCACCTTCAACGCTTCCATAGTTATAAGAGTCGATAGTTGTAATTTTGGTTTTAACACCCGCAACATAAGCATCAGCAAACACTAGTGCAGGCCAAGATACCAGTAGGTAAAAAATTATAATTTTTTTCAATGAGATTAGTCCTAATTTAATGTAACGCTGATTATGTTCAGCAAAAACACATATACAACCTTGCATTTCAACCACACTATTATTTTCTCTTTAGAATCAACATATTACACGACCATTTTTCAAATGCAACCGCAAAAACGATAGTAAAAGAACATATATAGATTATCTCAATATCAGATAGTTTTTAAGTTTCAAATAGTTAGCTGAAGAATTTCAATTTTCTTGGCAACCTATACAGTTTTCGCTTGCTATCTACGACTAGTAAATTACGTTCTAACACACACAGGATGGGACATGTCTTTCTTTGCTCTTTATTGTTGCCGTCGCCGCTTTCATCATACATTTTCCCACCATCATACTCTTTCCATATAGGGCAGGGCAAATTGGTCATTTATAACCCGTTTGTCCTGAGGGTTGTACCAAAAAGCTTGGCCAGGTCACTAATGTATGATTTATATTCACCCTTATGTGGCGAGGCAGCCGTCAGGGAGAGTGAAAATTACTGGCTGCTGACTTCTCAGACTTTTAGGTGTTTTATGTTGCAAATATTAGATTTATAGGGATAGCTTGTCGTATTATGTTATTGATTAACATAATGCGGGAACAATATGACTGAACCAGAAGAGCATCCGTCGGAAAAACAACAAAATTTATCTGCAAGTATTAGTAAACCAAATACAAACCCAACCCATCCATTTCGAAGGCTGGTCATTTTTCAATTAAAATTAGGGGTAGATGCGTTGAGGGATATTTTGTTGAGTCCTGTATCAATTATTTGTTCTTTAATCGATTTGGCGGAAAAAAGAAAAGGTGAAAATAGCTATTTTGAAAAGCTTATGGTCTTCGGTCGAAATACCGAAAAGAAAATCAATTTGTTTGAACAGCAACACAAATACCAACAGCAACACCAGCACCAACAAGAAGCGACCATTGATTCGATTTTAAATCAGGTTGAAGGTGTTGTAATGAAGGAATATAAAGATAAAAAACTATCCAAAAAAACGTTATCTGCAATTGAAAAAATCTTAAAGACAGAAAGCAAAAAATAAATGAATGATGAAACAGATAGTCCTTCAACTGATTAAATAAAATTTAACCAGTTGAAGAATATAATATTATTTTTTTACACTCGAATTTAACCTGAGATTACTCATGCTCCATCTAATGCCGCGCTTTCCGACAGAGCGCCATAAATCTGCAACCAGATTTCGAACAAAATCCAGAAATAAATAGATAACTGGTAAGCAGATCAGGGTTGTCACCGTGGAGTAAGCTAATCCGCCAATGACCGCTCGCGCCATTGGGAAGTAGGGAGGACCACCGCCGCCTAGCTGTGTGTCACCCAGGCTCAGGGGTAATAATCCCAGTATTGTAGTTAGCACGGTCATTAAAATGGGTCTGATCCTGTCATTAGCAGCATGTAAAATAGCGTCTCGTTTATGATAGCCTTCCTGACGATAATGATTAATCCTGTCCACCAAAACGATACCGTTATTGACCACCACACCCATGAGTACCAGGATGCCAATTAACGCCATCATGGAAAGGGTCGTATCGGTGATAAAGAAATATACAAACACGCCAACGATAGAATAAGCAATCGATGTAATTACTGCTAGTGGCAACATTAAGGATTCAAACAGCGCCGCCATGACGATAAAAATCATTAATACTGCGAGTAACATATTGGTCGACATAATCCGGCTAATCTTTTCTTCTCGATCGCTACTTCGGCCAAAGCCCCAACTATAACCGGCAGGCAATGGGATACTTTCCATCAAGCTGTCAGCCGCTTCCCTGATTTCTTCTGCGGTGGTTTTATCGGAATAGTCGATGGTTAGCCGTACCGAAGTTCGCCTGTCATATCGGGTGATCTGTGGTAGCGACTGCCGAATTTCCAGTTTGGCGACACCATCTAAGCGAACATTGCGACTGCCACCAGGAGTTGGATCAGGTAGTTCGATGGGAAGTCCAGCAAGATCGTCGATGGACGCGCGTTTTTGTCCGGCAAAGGTGAGGGTAATGTCGATTTCACCGAGATCTGAACGAAAGGTTCTTAGCTGTTGTTTGCGCAGTGCGATGGATATATTACGACCGACATCTTGTGGCGTAAGTCCGAGCTGATGAAGTTTTTGGCTATTTAGGATAACTCTGACTTCCTGGGTGCCAAATCTGGAACCAGATGTCACCATGGTTACGCCTTTTATGTTACGTATAATCGGTGAGACCTGATTTGCCAGTTCTAATAATGTTTCGGTATCTTCACCATTGAGTCCGATGGTGAGCGCTTCTTGACCACCAGAGCGGTTTCTATCAAAACTGGGACGGCCAATGGCAATCTTGGGAATATTTTTTTCGATAAATTCTCTGATTTCTTTATTGGTTTTAGTTCGTTTATCATCTTCGACTAACAGCAGTGTCGAGCCAGCTCGGTTATTGATATAAAAAGAATAAACATTTTCGATATCTAGCGTCTCTTGATTCTTATATAAAAACTCTTCAATGCGATTAACTGAGGCTTCAACTTTTTCTAACTCATAACTGCCTTCTATTTTGTAGTCAAGATACAGCCTGGAATCTTCTTCTGCAGGAAACATATCGTTTTTGACCAAATCTGCCATCATCACAACGGGTAGTGGTAGAAAAAGTGCGATTGCGATCAATCCAGAATAAAAAGGATGGATCATCATCCAACTTAAAAATTTTGAATATCGTCCATGCTCTTTCACAGTATCCGTATGACTGATGATTTTGGTTCGGGATTTTATTTTACTGAGTGCCAATGGGATAATGGTCATCGCAATAAATAAAGAGGCCGCTAATGAAATAACAATGGTCGATGCAACATGACTTAAAAAGATAGTGATATCGACCTTTTCGCCAATAATATTGGGTAAGAAAACAATCGCGGTGGTAATAGTGCCTGCGACCACCGGAATACCGACATCTTTCACGCCTTTTAAGGTGGCCTCAAAGGGTTTGTCCGGCATTTGCTGGCGATAACCAAAAATACTCTCACTGACCACTACGGCGTTATCCACCAGCATTCCTATCGCCAACATCAGGCCCATCATAGACAGTAAATTGATACTCACATCTAAAAAATACATGGCTGCCAAAGTAATGAGCAAAGAGAAGGGGACCGCTAAAGAAACAATCAATGTGAGACGAATATCTCTAAGAAAAATAAAAAGTACCAAGGAGGATAAAAGAAATCCAACTAATCCCGATTTAGCTATGTCACTCAATGAACTAACCACCCCATCGGCCTGATTTTCCATGACAAAAAGCTTGATCCCTTCAAAGTCCGGAAGCTCTTCAATCTTTTTCATTTGGGCAACCACCGCGTTGGCGGTTTCGACCAGATTGGCATCCGCTTCGCGAGAGACCGTAATCCCCACAGCGTATTTACGATCCAGATGTCTGCCGACTTCAATGTCCTCTTTATCAAAGGACACTTCAGCGATATCAGACAGCTTTAATCCTCGCTCATTGACCACAAAATTTTGAATATCTTGCAAACTGGTGAATTGTTGGTCCACGGTCACTCGAATGCTCTGATTACTATTTTTAACTTCACCCGCAGAAGTCAGGCGATTAGAATTTTGTAATTTGGCTAGCAACTGATTGGTATCAATATGGTAGGCGGCAATCCTGTCTGGCAATAATTCGATTTGAAAAGTTTTGGCGGCGACCCCTTCAATGTTCACTTTTGACACACCAGGGATCCTTTCTAAAATTTGTTTTAACTGGCGGTTTAATACCTGATAGGAATCACTTAAATCGGTATCAGCAGATAATCTTGCCTGAATGATCGGTTGGTCATTGGTACTTCCTGTGAAGATAATAACGCGGCGTAAATCATCGGGCAATTCAGCTTTTATGGCATCGATTTTTTCTCTCGCTTCAACGCCTTTTAATTTGGCATTCACCCCCCAGTCAAAAATAAGCAAGATCTGCCCCTGATTTTGACTACTGGTAGATTGCATTTGCTCTATCGAACCCATGGTCGCCAGAGATTCTTCCAGAGGACGGGTAATATTTTTTTCGATTTCTTCCGGGGACGCGCCAGGATAATTTGCCTGAACAAAAGTAATTGGAAACTGAATGGTCGGAAAAAACTCTAGCGGCAATATTCGACTTGAAGCAAGTCCCATGACGACTGCACAAATAAACAGCATCGAAATGGTGACCGGCCTCTTAAGAGCAATTTTAGTAAACCACATAATTAAGCCCCCTCGTCCAGATTGATAGTATTCAGATCTAGCTGGTTTAGTTCAATCGCTTTATTGTAATCTTTTCTGTCTAATATTTGATACATAACCGGGATGATGATCAGGGTGAGTAAAGTCGATGCGAGCAAGCCGCCGATGACGGTAATCGCCATTGGTGCGCGAATTTCTGTGCCTTCGCCTATGCCCAATGCGAGCGGGATCATGCCCAGCGTGGTGGTTAAGGTCGTCATCAAAATTGGTCTAAGCCGAGACTCTGCCGCCTCGATGATCGCTTCGGTTTTTTCAACGCCGGAAATTCTTAATTGATTAATTTTATCCACCAACACAATGGCATTGTTAACCACAATACCTGCCAGCATAATTAGCCCTAAAAAGACCACCACACTGAGCTCTGTATTGGTCAACACTAATGCGACTACCGCGCCGATGATCGCTAGCGGAATACTTAATAAAATAATAAAAGGGTGGAGTAATGATTCAAACTGAGAAGCCATCACCAAATACACTAGAAACACGGCTAAAGCTAACGCCATTAATAACGAATTATAGCTGCGCTCCATTTCTTCACCTTGACCGCCAAATTGAGAACTAGTACCAAAAGGTAAGCGAATATTTTCGAGCAATAATTTTGCCTCTGCTGTGGCTTCTGCAATCCCGCCATAGGCGATTTGACCTTCAACCAAAACCACTCGCTGTTGGTCTATCCGCATGATTTCGCTCGGCCCTTGTGTTTCGATAATTCGGGCAACTGATTGCAACGGGATCGGACGAGGCGAATTGGGATTAATGATCAAATTCTTCACGTCATCTAACTCATCTCTGGCAGAATCTTCCAATCGAACTAATACTTCGATCTGTTGTTCTCGCAGACGATAACGGGTCGCTTTGTTACCTCGGATCGAATTGACAACCACCGTATTAGCCTGTTCGATAGAAAGCCCCAATTGTGCCATTTTATCTTGATCGAAGGTGATCTGAACTTCTGGATAACCTTGTTTCATATTGGTATGCAGTTCGATATAGCGATCCGACTCGGAAAGTGCTTTGACAACCTGTTCGGCGGCTTTTTTTAACATATCCACATCAAAGCCAGAAATTTCGATACTCAATGGTGTTGAAAAGCTAAACAGTTGTGGTCGCTCAACATCGGCAGTTAATCCTTTACTTTCTCGGCCTAACAGTTGTCTGATTTGCAACAGCATTTTATTTTCGACTTCTCGTGAAATTCCATCCTCTAAGAGCAAGCTAAATTCGGCCTGGTTTTCACCTTCCTGCTCGGGATTTGAGGTGAGCTTGTTGCCTGTGCCGGCGACCGCAAAGACTTCTTTTACTCCGTCAACAGCCAGTAGTGCTTTAGACAGTGAAATGACTTTTTTGTCGGTTAACTCAATCGCCATCCCCGGAGAGTATTGAACCCTGACCAACAGTTCCCCCTGGGCCATTTCTGGCAGTACGACTTTGGAAATATTGTTGACTAAAATAACACTGCCGCCGAGTAGTGCGATAGCAATGATTAAGGTAACGCTTTTCCCATTTAACGATGCTTTGAGTAAAGCTAAATAGAATCTGGTTAGCGGTTCGTAAATAAAATCAAAGCCTTTCCTTAAAACCCCAAAAACCAAACCGAATACAAAAGATAGTCCAAAAGCAATGAGTTTAATGACGAAAAATAGCCCCGCAAGAATCAACACAATTAACTCTACAGGCAGCAGTATAATTCTCAACCAGATGGGTTTGGTCGTTCTTTCCAGTGTTGGTAATGAACCGCTAATTTTCTTACCTCTCGCAGCCATTGTCGGTATGAGTGTTAACGCAACCGCTAAAGAAACAATCAGTGAAAAGGTGATTGTTAAGGCTTGATCTCTAAATAATTGACCAGCAATTCCTTCTACAAAAATGAGTGGCAAAAACACTGCGATAGTGGTTAACGTTGATGCGGTTATCGCACCAGATACTTCGCTTGCGCCTTGCAAAGCTGCTTGGGCCATCGAGAGGCCGCTTTCTTTTTTTCGGGCAATATTTTCTAACACTACAATGGCGTTATCCACCAACATACCAACGGCCAAAGCAAGACCGCCCAACGACATAATATTCATATCGATTTTGGCAGCGAACATTAAATTAAAGGTGATGATAATTGAAAAAGGAATGGTCAATGAAATAATAAACGTCGGCCCAAACTGACCTAAAAATAAATAGATAACAATCATCGCCAATAGCCCACCAATAATCGCCGAGCTAACTAATTCAGAAATGGCATTATCGATAAATTCCGAGGCATCGGTTAGCACGGTTAACTGCATGCCTTCCGGCAAGTCTTTTTTGATTCTATCGAGTTGTCGATGGACTGCTTCCGCCACTTTAACCGTATTAGCATCACCTTCTTTGTAGATCGCCAGTTCAACGGCCTGAATACTGTTGTGTCTGATAATGGCAGTTGGATCTTTGTGGGTTGATTTAACTTGGGCAATGTCTTTTAAACGAACAATTTTTTGATCTTTAGACAAGATAATAGTGTTGGCAAAATCTTCGATGGAGCGGTATTCGTTAAAGGTTCTAACCAGTAATTGTTGCTGGCCGTTTCTGATTTTGCCGCCACTCATATTGATATTTTGAGTTCTTAATTTATTGGAGATTTCTGCCACCGAAATATTAAGTTGAGATAATTGACCTTGATCTAAAAGTATTTGAATTTCGTCTTCTAATCCACCAGATGCTTTGCTAGCTGCCACACCTTCAATGGTTTCCATCCTTCGCGATAACTGGAGATCGGCATATCGCCTTAAATTGGAAAGGGCGGCGGTTGGATCTTCACCTTCATTCAGTTTTTTATTTAAACTCATGCGAATGATCGGGTCGTTATTGGGATTAAATCGAAGCAGTGATGGCGCGGTGACTTCCAAAGGCAATTGAACTTGTTCTAATTTTTCGCGCACATCAAGACTGGCGACATCAATATTAGTTCCCCAGTAAAATTCCAGATAAACATCAGAACGTCCGGCCTTGGAAACTGAACGTACCTGCCTAAGTCCTTTGATAGTGCCAAGCACTCCCTCTAACGGTCGGGAGATCAGGTTTTCGACTTCTGCTGGCGCGGCACCCTCAAAATCGGTTCGCACAGTTAATGTTGGATAACTAAGTTCTGGCAGTAAATTAAAGCCGAGTCGATTGAGAAGGACTAAGCCAAAAACTAATGCAGCGAGAGTGAACATTGCAACAGTAACTGGCCTACGAATTGCGACGGCAATAAGGTTCATATCAGGATTCCTTTGGATAATTCTGTTGGGTGTCGGCCTGGCAGCCGAAGTGATTGCCAGGCTTCAATATTGTTTTTATTTGTGACTATCGGTTTGTTAAGAGGTGCTAAGGATGAGATGCGAGGCTTGAAGGTGATGGTCCTTTACCCTGTGATTTTTTCTCTTCAGCAACCTGTTCTTCCTGACCGACGATTTCAACCAATGTTTCGTGTTTAAGAATTTGTTGACCGGTTGTGATCACCTTGTCAAATTCTAATAATCCATCAGTGATTTCTAACAATCCGTTGTGCCGAAATCCAATACTAACCGGTGTCTGGATGGCTTTATTATCTTTAACCACAAAAACATGAGAGCGATTGTCCTGGGTAATCACTGCTTGTTGTTCGACTAAAAGACTATTTTGATGGATGTCAAAAACCACCTCAACTTTGCCAAACATGCCTGATTTCAGGAAATTGTTTTCATTGTCTAATTTAGCCACAACCTTGAAAGTGCCGGTCTGGGTATCGATAGAAGGTCTGATACGTTCAATTTCACCGATGATGATCTTGCCGCCTACCGCATCAATATTTAATAAAATCTTTTGTTGTTTTTTGACATTAGCCAATTCTTTTTCTGGTAAGTGTAAAATCGCTTTTAAAGAAGAAAGATCAACAATTTTAAACAACACATCATTATCACGAATTAAATTGCCGGGTTTAACCATGCGCT
>JAUUYO010000204.1 GCA_030590405.1 Kangiellaceae bacterium | reverse complement strand
AGAGGGATGAGGCTTGCGCCTCACCCTACTCGATATGTCCAGTGTCTCGTCCTGGAATAAGTGCCCCGTTCTAAAATAAATTGTCAAAAATAGGGACAGCTTGTCGCCATTGAAAAAAATTCCCATTGAACTATTTGTAACTGTTATTATCTAATAAAGCTTTGCTAACTTAAGTTGTATACTCAATGAAAAAAATCGTCATTTTATTAACTGCCACAATGTTAACCGCTTGTGCGGATACTGGTCCGTTGCAGGTGATGCAAGGCATATTAGGCTATATCCCACCCCCAGAAGAAACCACCATAGCTGAAGAGTTAAAAATGGAATTTCAGCGTTGTGAAAAAATTGACCCGAACAGAAACTGTGCACAAATTGCTTATGATGTGGTGCGCACCATAAAAGGACTGGATCCACGCAAAGTCCCTAAAGGTGTGGTCATTATTCTTGAAGGCGATGTGGACGTTGAGTCATCAGAAAAAGAAGATAACAAACAACCTGAAAAATAACCGTTAAAATGTGCTAGTCTTTAAGCATCTTGTTTAAAAAGAAATCGAAATGACGTGCAGCCACTCTACCCGGAAATAAAACCCAATCAAAGCTATCAGCTGGACACCGATGATGGGCATCAGATCTATTATGAAGAATCGGGGACTCTGGAAGGGATCCCTGTCGTGTACTTGCATGGTGGACCCGGAGCTGGTTGTGATGCGGTTCATCGGCGCTATTGTGACCCGGAAAAATATCGTATCATTTTGATTGATCAACGCGGTTGTGGTCGTTCGACCCCGCATGCCTGCCTGGAAAACAATACCACCCAACATTTGATCGACGATATCGAAGCGATCCGGAAAGCATTAAAGGTCGAAAAGTGGGTGGTGATGGGCGGCTCCTGGGGGGTAACCCTGGCGCTGGCTTATGCTGAAAGTCACCCACATCAAGTACTTGGCATGATATTGAGAGGCGTTTTTCTGGGTCGTAAAGAAGACATCAACTGGCTATATGCTGATGGAACCCGTCGCGTTTTTCCCGATTACTGGCAAGAATTTATTCAACCGATCCCCAAAAATGAGCAAAATGATATTGTATCTGCTTTTTATAAGCGGCTCACCGGGCAAAATGAACTGGCTAAAATGGGCGCGGCAAAAGCCTGGGCAAGTTGGGAAGCCAAGGTCGCCACATTGGAGCCTAATCACTCGCTGGTCGATCATTTTGAAAATCCCCATTTAGCTATGGGCATGGCTCGCATCAGCGCTCATTATTTTGTTAATCATTGTTTTTTAGAAGAAAATCAATTGCTCAAAAATGCTCACCAGTTAAAAGGGCTCCCCGGGATTATTGTTCATGGACGTTATGACATGTTATGCCCATTGGAAAATGCCTGGTCACTGCAAGCGGTATGGCAAGATGCAGAGATTCACACTATTCGTGATGCTGGCCATTCAGCCACAGAAGCGGGTATTATTGATGGTCTGGTAAGAGCCACCAAAACCTTTTATCAGGAGCTGCGTCATGATTGCTCTGATCCAACGAGTGAGTAACGCGCAAGTTTCAGTCAATCAGCAAATCGTTGGACAAATCGAGCAAGGCATTCTGGCGTTGATCGGG
This sequence comes from Kangiellaceae bacterium, assembly GCA_030590405.1. Classification (GTDB taxonomy): domain Bacteria; phylum Pseudomonadota; class Gammaproteobacteria; order Enterobacterales; family Kangiellaceae. Next base: position 4,489 of record JAUUYO010000204.1, on the reverse strand, counting down.
GTTGAAAAAAACGATGCTCAGGCAAACGCTGATCGACTGCTACAACGACTCCTTGGTTATCGCATTTTTTCCGATCAACAGGACAAAATGAACCTGAGCCTTGTCGATATTAACGGGGGCTTGTTACTGGTTCCTCAATTTACCCTGGCGGCAAATACTAAAAAAGGCATGCGTCCCAGTTTTTCAAGTGCGGCAGCTCCGGTCCTTGGCGAGCAATTGTTTGATTATTTTGTTCAACAGGCTGCGGGGAGTTATCATCAAGTGCAAACTGGTGAATTTGGCACAGATATGCAAGTGAGCTTAACTAATGATGGACCGGTCACGTTTTGGTTGCAGGTTTAAAGAAGTAGGGGTTGTTGATCTTTCATAGTTCAACGCTGCCGAACTATGAAAGATCAACAGCCCCCAGTAAAAGGAAAACTATGAGACTGCTCTTAGTTGAGGATGATCTGCAACTTTCACAAAGTTTGTCGAAGGCCTTGAAGCGCGAAGGCTTTTCGCTGCAAACAGTGTCCAGTGGTCGAGAGGCAATTGTCAGTCTTGAGTTTGACCCGATTGATATTGTTATTTTGGATCTGGGTTTGCCGGATATGGATGGTCTCGAAGTACTTAAGCAGATCAAAGTCAAAAAAATTACGTGCCAGGTATTAGTCTTGACCGCTCGCGATCAACTGTCTGATAAAGTAAAAGGGTTGGACGCAGGCGCGGATGACTATCTGGTCAAACCCTTTGAGTATGCTGAGTTGTCGGCTCGCATCAGAGTTTTAGAAAGACATCTGAGTCATCGAGAACAACCATTACTGCAAATCGGTGAATTGAGTCTCGACCCATCCGGTCATGTGGCTTTTTTGCAAGGCAAGGATCTGGAATTGTCGAAAAAAGAATATATGCTACTTAAGGCATTAATGGAATCAATAGGACGGATCCAGACGAAGGAAAGTTTAGAGGCAAAATTATACGACTATGGCGAAGAAGTGATGAGTAATTCGATTGAAGTCCATATCCACCATTTACGCAAAAAAATTCCAAAAGGTTTGATTAAAACAGTAAGAGGCATTGGTTATACCATCAAAAAAGGCTTAAACTAAGCTGTGAAATCCATTCGATTATTTTTAACCATCAGTATTATTTCTACTATTATTCTGGCAAACTTTCTGGCGGCATTACATGGTTATCAAGAAAGTATGCAGGAAGCCGAAGTGCTGTTTGATCGTAAATTAGAAGACTATTCCGATTTTTTGGCGATCAGTTCCCCGACTCAAATCAATCAACACGTTCAAATCAACCAGCATGCAATACCCGAAATCTCGCCACAGGAAAAATCTCAGTTTGTCTCAGCGGCGTTTCAAAGCGCGGTTATTTTTCAAGTCAGAGATGAAAATAATAATGTTTTATTTCAGTCGAATGTTTTTGATGTTAAAAAAGGCGAGGAACAGTTTGATTTTAAATTGGCAGTCGAAAAATCTTATCTCAATTATGCTAATTTTCGATGGCGAAAGATCACTCGATTTTATCAACAAGATCAACGTTGGGTGCTTGTTATGGAAAAACAGGATGTCCGCTATAAACTGGCAGAAAGCGTGATTTTAAAATCTGTTTATCCGATTATACTGGCGGTGCCAACGATAGCCTTGATTATTTTTTTTATCGTCAGGCAAGGACTCAAGCCGGTTAGCTTATTGGCGAGTAGAGTGGATAATAAGCAAGCGGGCAATTTATCGCCGATAGAAATGGAAAACGTGCCGGAGGAGCTTAATCGTTTAACTGAGCGGATCAATGATTTGTTATTTCGTCTGAATAGTTCGTTATCAAGAGAAAAGCGATTTGCCTCTGATGCCGCCCATGAGCTTCGCACTCCGATAGCGGCTCTCAATATTCAAATGAAAAATCTGATCGATGAAGGAATCAATGACGAAGGTTTAAATGATAAAGAAAGCATTGCAGAGTTAAGTCATGGGGTCAAACGGATGAGTCACCTGGTTGAACAAATTCTGATGCTCAACCGTAGCTCGCCAGAGCTGTATGCCGATCAATTTCAATCTGTCGATTTGAGCAGGCTGCTTAAAAATTTGATTGCAGAATTATATCCATTAATTGATGAAAGAGGGCATGAGATTGAATTAGAGCATCCACAACAAGATGACGAGCAAAATCTTGTTGATTCGGATCTGATTTATAATGTACCAGGAGAAGAATTTGCTCTACAAACATTATTTAAAAATCTGATTATCAATGCAATAAAATACACCCCGGTTAACGGCCAGATTCGAGTGAAACTTGAGCAGAATGAGCAATCGGTTATGGTTGCCATTATGGATTCTGGTCCCGGTATTGCAAAGGTTGATCGGAGGCGAATTTTTGAGCGTTTTTATCGATTAGATGGCGACCGAAATCAATCCAAGGTGATTGGCTGTGGCCTTGGTCTGGCAATTGTTAAGCAGATAGCTGACCTACATCATGCAAAAATACAAGTATCTGATAGCTCATTTAAGATTGATAATGGTCAAAAAATGACATCTGGGCTTTGTGTTAAAATAATTTTTCAAAAACAGCATTAAGTGAATAATATGGTTCTATCAAAAACAGGTTCTTCAGTAAAAGCCAAGCGTTTATTCTTGATTCACTTGACGATGCTGGTTATTGGCATTTTTTCTGTTGATGCGAGCGCAAAAAGACTCACCATTGAAATCGAAATTAAAAATCACTTCTTCATCCCTGACAAAATTGAAATACCGGCAAATACTAAGATCAAGCTGATTGTGCATAACCGCGACAGCAGTTCAGAAGAATTTGAAAGTTACGAATTAAATCGTGAGAAACTGATCATGGGCGAGAGAAAAGCCAATATTTTTATTGGGCCGCTTGCCGCTGGAGAATATCCATTTTTTGGTGAGTTTAATCAAAAAACGGCTCAAGGATGGATTATTGTAAAATGAACCTTTTTTATTCGATAGTATGAAGGCTTATAAATTGTGTTAGATGCGGTCATTATTGTGCTCAGAGAAACATTGGAAGCTTCGCTTTTAGTCAGTTTTTTGTTTGTCTATTCCAATCACTTTTCAGTTAATAAAAAATGGATGTTTCTGGCTTTAGTGTCAGGCATTGCTTTTGCGGTGTTGGTTGCCTTGCAATTATCTGAAATTTCAGATTTATATGATGGTACTGGGCAGGAAGTGCTATTTATCACGGTACTATTAGCTCTCTCTCTTTTGATCCAGTGGATTAATTTTATCGTGATAATGCCGAACTATTTGAAGTCGAATCAGCAGCTACTAAAAATATTATTTTCCAGTATTATTGTTCTGGCGATTAGCCTTGAAGGGGCTGAGATCATTGTTTTCTTTCAAAGCAGTCTTGCAAATGACAATCATTTTCACGCTAATTTATTAGGTAGTATTTTGGGACTTGGCATAGGGATCAGCGCGGGCGCTGTCAGTTATTATTTGTTAAATCAACTTGCTAATACTGGAGTGATTATTTGCTTGTTTCTTCTAGTGGTGGTTTCCGCAGGTATGGCCTCTCAAGCCGTTTCTTATTTAATGCAAGCTGATTTTATTGAAAGCGGATACCCCGTTTGGAATACCAATACCCTGATCGATGAACGTTCTGTCATTGGACAATTGTTATACGCCCTTATAGGATATGAAGCGACTCCTAGTTTTACCCAGGTCATTGTTTATTTCAGCTATGTCCTGATACCATCAGCTAGCTTTATTTATTTCAAGATATTCTCAGTCAGGAAAAATTAAAATGATAGGCCGATTGTTCGCAATGCTTGGTTTAAGTTTACTGCTGATGCCGGTAGTGAAAGCTGATGTTGATAAGGTTTACAATCCCTATGTGGAGCAGGATACCTATGAATTTGAAACTCGTCTTATCAGTTTATTAGACAGTGAGTTGGCAGCTAGTTTTTCTGTTTATCGATTTGGATTTGGTAAGGATATTAGCGAGAACTTATTTGTAGAGTTTTATTTAATTGGTGCCAAGGATACTGAGCATAATGTAGAGTTAGAAGCTTTTGAAATAGAAGCGCTTTACCAGTTTACTGAGCAAGGTGAGTACTGGCTTGATGTCGGATTATTGGTCGAAATCGAAAGAGAAAGAAATTCACAAGAGTGGGGAGGGAATTTTGGATTGATCCTGGAAAAAGAATTTGGAAAATGGAGTGCTGCGCTAAATATACATAATCAATATCTGTTCGAAGACGATCAACAACACTATTGGGAGTTCAATCAGGCACTTCAATTGCGATATCGCTATTCGGTTAATATAGAGCCGGGTTTTGAAATATACGCCGATCAAAATAATTTTTTTGTTGGTCCTGTCATTTTAGGCCAATTGAAACTCGATAGCAGCAAATTAAACTGGGAAGTTGGTATTGTTAAAGAATTTAATCATTCGAAAAACGACAGCGTATTAAGAGCACTTATTGAGTATGAATTTTAAGCTTTACTAACGACTAATGTTTTTCTCATCTGGTTATTTGTTT
>JAUUYO010000004.1 GCA_030590405.1 Kangiellaceae bacterium | reverse complement strand
TGAACATGAAGTGAGATCGAGCAAAACCATCCAACAATTAGTAGAATGTTGCGAGCAACAAAATACTTTACTGGTTATCGATTTGACGGAAAATCTTGATCTCAGCAGTCGCCCAGAAATCCACGGTGTTTACCGATATCTCTCTAGTAATAAACTCCCTCAAAATCTCATTTTGACAGCGGCTTTGACAAATAATCGTGTTTATGAAAATTACACCTCAAATATCACCCTTACCAGCAACCAAACAATCATCAAACAGCTGGTTGATTCAGCAGAGTTGACCTACAGTCGAACGCCTGTATTAATTCAATATTACTATGGCCATCTATTAGAAGAATTATTATTTTTTCAACGATCACGCTCTGCCGAGATTATCAAAGAGCAGTCTATATCCAATGAATCATCACTTTCATTACCTGTTTGCCCACAAGCACAGAGGGCATTTGAACACCCTGCCATTAGAGGCAACCATTTAGACTTTAATGAAAAAACGATCCGCATGGATTTTGGCGAAAATGAATTAGCCGCACCGTTATTACTGAAAGAAGCTCTATTTGAAAGTTATCTGGTCAGAAATTCAATGAACGATGAAGATGCGCTCAAAAACAGCCTTAATCAATTTTTGACCCAAAGGTTCAACTTACCCCACAGGATCTATTCTAAGTTGTTGCTAGGCAACGGCGTTGCTCCTATTTACTCTTCGTTATTAAATCTTTTCGCACAAAATAAATCAATCCTTAATATTCCAGCAGGTAGTTATGGTTACTTTAATTCGGCGGCTAGCTACAAAGGGCTAGAGGTCAATATTTTACCCACAAAAGAACAAAACTATTTTAAGTTGAGCTCCGAAAATTTACAAAGTGATTTAACAGACAAACCTGGTAGTTGGTTATTTTTAAATGCGCCTGTCGTCAATCCCACCGGGGTAATCTATTCTCAACAAGAACTTTCCGATATTCTAAAAATTGCACTGGACAATAAAGTTAATGTCATCATAGATTGTATTTTTAGTGGATTAGAATTTGACCGAAATATCCAATATGACTTTCAAGAGAGTATTATCCAATTTTCCAGCCAAACTTATTGTCAGTTAATTATTGTCGGTGGTATTTCTAAGGAGTATTCGGCGGGTGGTTTACGATTTGGTTATGCCTGGTCAAGCTCTCAAAAATTAATAATTTCACTGCAAAACGAAATCACTCGAAAACCTCATTTCACTTTAAACTATGCGATCCAAAAAGTGATTGATGCTCATTGTTTAAACAATAACGAACTCGCTTTACATTTAGATGCTCAGGCAGAAATATTGGCAGAGCGTGCAAAGGCTCTCACCAGAATATTAGAATCTAAAGGTTGGAAAGTCATACCTCCGTCGGGAGGATTGTTTTTAGTGGCCAAACCTTTGCGGTTTATAGAAGATAATGATTACTCGGCTGTCAAAGGCGGTGATCTGGCGACCGAAAAATTATTTAAGGATATTAATCTGGTTGTTAATAATTCGACCTGGACGGGATTGCCAGGATACTGCCGATTTGTATTATCAATTGATGAGCAAACCTTTGCAGAAGCGCTAACAAGACTTGAGAGCTATCAGCTATAAAGCGGATTGAAATTTTAGCTCCCTCCGCTCAGCCGGCGGGAACTCCAACATTAAATTTAAAAATTGAGTGATATTTGAACACCACTAAATGCCTCTGATTCAGCTTCCCAATATTTGCTATCAATCTCTCTCATTCGAACAAAACCATCAATCTGAAGCACTCCTGTACGAAATCCAACCCCTGCTCCAACATACGCATCAAGGTCATCCTCATAACCATTTTCATGCTCGTATTCATCGTAACGTAAATCATGAAAAAACAATTCAGATAAATCAATACCGCCTTCTATGTATACGGATAAGTTAGAAAAATAACCAAACCTTACCCCAGCTTCCCAGGAAACAAAGTCTTCGAGATAGCCATCTTGTGCAATAACTTCTGCATAACCAATCGAGGTGTTAACTTGAATTCCGAGATTGGTTTCACTATCTTTAAAAGTGGTGCCCACACCAACGGAAGAAAAATAGTCTGCGCCGTTTGATTCGTAACTATAAAAACCTCTTAATGATACATCATCGTTCGCTTGTGTTAAGGATGAAAATAAAATAAGACCGACTAGCGCTAAAATTCTTGCGTTGATAAAACTCATTATGATTCGCCCTGCAAAAAATCGTTTCTTTTAGATTAACGCTATTTTAGCCCAGACAAACTGAATTTAAACTGAATTGAGAGTTGATAAAGCGATATTTGTTTTAATTTAAAATTGAACTACACTTACTGTTATCCTCACTATCGATTTGATAATTCGCGCTCATAGCTTTATAGGTGTTTTATATGTTTTTTAGTGACCCACTCGTCTCCTCACTCCAGGTTGAGTGACCGCTCCCAATTAGAAAGAGAGTCTCTTAACTGCTTGGCAATTTTCGGATACTTGTAGTATAAGTTTTTTCGCTCGCTAATATCTGCGTCCAAATTTATCAGTAATTCGGAATATCCATCGATTACATATTTCCACGCCCCTTGACGAGCGGCTTTCATTTTTCCATACCGCCAGAATAATTGACGCTGAGTTGCTTTTTTAGACTCATTTATTACCGGAAATAAACTGATACCATCAAGAGCACTAATTACATTATCTCGATCGGCTGCGTCAAGCATGCTTGCCGTTAAATCCATTGCAATCGCAGGTGTCTTAACGAGGCTTCCGCCCTTTATATTTTTGGGCCATCGAATAATCAATGGCACCCGAATACCCCCTTCCCATAGTGTAGAAAACCCATGAAATAACGGCCCATTATTAACCAGGTTTCTTCCACCGTGATCATAGGTGAATATAACCAGTGTGTTTTCCGCAAGACCATGCTCTTGTAATTTATTGAGAACTTTATTGATTCCCTGATCCATTGCTTCAACCATTGCCACATAATCAGCTCGACTGGCTTTGCTTACATCCCATCCAGAGTCCCACTTCGATTCAGGTAAGTTTGGCCCTTGATAAGGAGGTAGGGCTGTATTATATGCAAGGTAAAGGAAAAATGGTTTATCCTCACTTTTATCAATAAATTTAACGCCTTCATTTGTGAATAGTTCTGTGAGATAGCCGTTTTCTCTTACCAGGTTATCATCTCGAAATAATCCAGGCTCACCATCCGAAGTAAGGTGGTTGTGATATCCAAGCGTCCAAGAGTGAAATCCAAAAAAGGAATCAAATCCATGCTCACTGGGCTTAAAGTTTTGTTCAGAACCAAGGTGCCATTTTCCAACTAAAGCTGTTGCATACCCCGCAGCTTTGAGCTCGCTAACCAAAGTATTTTTATCTGATGGCAATCCTAACCCTTTTCCCGAAGTAAAACGGGTCAATATTTTTGAAGGATATAATCCGCTCATAAGTGATGCACGAGAAGGAATGCAAGTCGGCGCAGATGAATAGTAACTGGAAAAGCGAACGCCTTGTGCTGCGAGCGCATCTAATGCAGGAGTTTGAATGTCCGTAGCACCATATGAGCCAATATCTGAATAGCCCATATAATCGGCAACAATCAATACAATGTTTGGAGGCACATCAGTCTTTTCGTCAGCCATTATAAGATCTGAGCAGAACAAAATAATGAGCGAAAAAATGTAAAGCAAGCTGTTTGAAACTTTATTTAAAACTATATACATTTAAGAACATTTTCTCAACTTCAATAAATTGCCTACTCATAATACCAAGCATACAATGACTTTGTTGAAGATAATGGTCTGTTTGCTGATGAATACCGGACTTTTTAATGCCCCAATTTGATATATATGTAAACCCCAATAAGAAAAGCAAAATCATTTACCCCTTTATCATGGATATGCAAAATAATTTAGCTGACGATTTAACAACTAGAATAGTTGCTCCGTTAGCGCTATATAGTAAATTCAAGGATGAAGAACTCAAGAAATTAACGCCTCAGGTAAGTTATAAAGATCAAGAATTACTAATTCTCATTCCTCAAGTTGCTTCCATGCCTGCTAAATTATTGAAAGAGCCTATTGGTTCTTTGTCCCATTTAAGAGATGAAATCATTGCAACACTAGATTTTACTATCATTGGTATTTGAAATCAGGTTCTAGAAAAAACGTTTTATCAGAGGCCTATTGTGTGCCATTAACTGTCAGTCAGGCAATTACATTTTAGGTCGTGTTTTTTTTGTTTATAGAATACAGCCTCAACCATCGACCCGAACATCATAAGAAGTAAATTTACGAATATTAATCACCCCGGTATCAAACATTAAATACTGCCCTTTAATGCCCACCAACATCCCTTCTACTACTGGATTCTTATCAAAATTGTGCGACTTAATCTTGGTCGGAAATTCCAATACAGGATAACGAATACTTAAAACATCATTGACTTGCTCTTCAATATCGTCTGCGGGGAATGACTGGATCACCTGACTCATATTTTCTTGCAATTTTCCCTTTAACTCTTTGGCTTCAGCCAATAAACCTCTGTCAGCCTGATTTTCTTTTAACATGGTTCGCCAATTGGTTTTATCCGCAATTAAATCTTTAAACGCCATTTCGACAAATCCTGATTGCTGCCTTGTATTCACTTTAAACATAATCGTCGCTTGAGTGGCTCCCTGATCGATCCAGCGTGTCGGAATTTGGGTATGACGGGTGATCCCTACTTTTAAGCCAGAGGTATTGGAAAGATAAACATAATGCGGGACAAAACAGTTTTTCTCTCCCCATTCTGGTTCACGACAAGTTCCTTCATGATAATGACAGGTCTCCGGTTTCATAATACACATATCACATTGAGCAAGTTTTCTCATGCAGGGAAAACAATAACCCTGAGAAAAACTCTTTTTGGTTTTTTTACCACAATGTTGGCAATTGATTACTCCACCAAATTCTAACTTCAGAACTTTGCCAATGTATTGGTTTAAAGGTAATTCTTGCTCACCAAGCGGTAAAAAATATTCCACCGGTTTTGTTGGGTCGGTCAAATCCAATTCGGCTCGCATTTTTTTTAAATGGCCAGACATCATAAATAAAGTACTCTTTGTTAATTTGCTAGTTGGTGGATTAATTGTCAGGATATAATCTGAAGGACTACCGGCATTTCAATTATTGATATTTTAGTTATTGATATTTTAGTTATTGATATTTTAGTTATTGGTGAGTACAAGCTTTAAATCAATGAGCCTACAGGATCGTCGACAACATGTTGCTCTGAATCACTATTTAACTTTAACTGCTCTAGCTGATAAAAATCGTCAACGGGCAACGGTGCTGAAAAATAAATCCCCTGACCAAATTCACAACCAGAAGCAAACAATATTTCTTTTTGCTCAAGGGTTTCAATACCTTCTGCAATAACCATTATTTTTAATTTATGGGCCATCACAATCATCGCTTCGCAGAGTGCTAAGTCACTTCCGTTTTGTGAACTATTTTTGACAAAGGTACGGTCTATTTTTAAAAAATCAAAATTAAAGTCGCGTAAATAACTTAATGAAGAATAACCGGTACCAAAATCATCAATCGAGAAAGTGACGCCGCACTCTTGTAATTCTTTTATTTGCTGACGAATATCATCGGTATCTTCAACCAACAAAGATTCGGTCACTTCTAACTCCAAATAAGACGGACTAAGGTCAGCTGCTGCCAAAGCGCCTTTTACTAGTTGAGCTAAATTGCCTCGCCTAAACTGAATAGAAGAGAGATTAACCGCAATACTAAAATCGGACAAACCTTTACGCTGAAACTCTTTACATTGTCTACACGCTTCATATAAAACCCATTCGCCAATTTCAATAATAATCCCGGTACTTTCAGCAACTGGGATAAATTCATCCGGCATCACCATGGCCAAGCCTTCAGGCTTCCAGCGGATGAGAGCCTCTGCCGAAAAAATTCTGCCACTACTCAGGTCAACCTTTGGTTGATAATAAAGCACAAATTCCTGATTATTGATCGCGTTTCTCAAACTATTCACTCGGTCGATATGAGCCAATCGGTCTTTATTCATTTTCTGATCAAAAAACATAAAAGCATTGCGACCAGAATCTTTTGCTTTGTACATGGCTATATCAGCTTTTTTGCGAAGTAAATCAAAATCCTCGCCATCGGTCGGTGAAAGAGCAATTCCAATAGAGCAAGTCGTTGTTAAATTATGCTGTTCAATTATGATCGGTTTAGCGAGGCTGGATAATATGTGACTGGAAATCCGGTTAACCGAAGAATCATCATGAATACCATCCAGCAGAACTAAAAACTCATCGCCACCGAGTCGACAAACCGTATCAACATCCCTCACCGACGCTTGCAATCGTTTGGCAACCTCCTGAAGCAACTTGTCTCCGACAGCATGACCTAACGAATCATTGACCGTTTTAAAATTATCCAGATCAACAAACAAAATAGCTATTTTCACACCATTCCGACGTGAATGAAATATCGCCTGATTAAACCGGTCAAGCGCAATAATTCGATTGGGTAAACCAGTCAAATAGTCATAATGAGCAATGCGCTGATATTTTTGCCTCGACTTATTAACTTTTAAATTTTCAACTTCTAGACTCGACAAGGCAAAACGTAAATCGTTGGCTAACGTCCAGGCTGCATAGCTGATAACGGCATAAATGATAAAATAATCAACCACGGTTCCCCAACCAAATAGTGTCGCCGAATAGTCGAGCCAACCGACATGATTGACATAGCCCACTGCAAAAAAACTCATCCCCATAACTGTAACAAGCGCCAAAAATTGGCGCTTGTTACCAAGCATTGCCGCAAAAATTAAAACACCGGCATAGCCAATAGTCACCGGATCTCTGAGTCCCTCATTGGTAATCAGCAAAACAGTGATGGTAGCATACAGCGTCCAAAGCAAAATAAAGCCGCCTAATATGACCTTGCCTCTTTGCACTAACATATAACAATTACTAAGTATTAACGCGGCAATAATCAGCACTTTGCTAGTTATGTGACTTTGATGGTTGACCAGATTATTAATAAACGCGATTACGATGGTTAACAACACAACAATAATCAACTGTTTTGTGCGTAGTGCGTTAAACTGGCTAACAACCCCTGATTGCAGGTTTACCGATTCAATTTCTTTTAGTTCATCACTAACAAGTTCAGATTGAGAGATTTGGTCGAGTTTTACCTCTAAATGCATATCAGAGTGAAACTCTTCAACATCAACCGATTTTGAACTCACAAAAGTTTTTCGTTTGATAAAAGGGCGTCCCTCACAGGCAATCGGGGCTTTGGGACCATCTCCCGTTTTATTGTTGTTATTAAATTCTGTCATACTTAATGCTAACTCTACCAGTTGGCTAGAATGCTGATATAAACCAAGTCAATATGCCATAAAAGACCGTTAGATAACATCAAATTCTGGCTAATCGATATCAGAACGCCCGGATACTTGCTAAAAGGTAATAAAAACTATAAATTATAATGACTTTTTGTTGCAATAAAATTTTCATATGACAGGTAAAATAATGCAGTGTAAGCATCCAATTGACTTAAGCCGTAAAAATGAGGTGCCAGCTAATTGAGCCTGTAAAACCATTTGAATAACCTTAAAGAGCATTCATGAACTTATTAAGATCACTTTTTATTTCTCTACTCATTCCAGCATTGATAGTATCCAATGTTTTAATTGTTAATCATATCTTTAAGTATGGTGTGACCCTTGGGTTAATTGGCGCAACGATGGTGAGCTTGCCTTTTTTGTTGTTTTTTATTAAAGCGATGCTTTTTCAAAATATGGCAAGAACCAGCAAAAATCTAACCGTCAATGTGGTATTTGTGAGCTTTGGTATACTGCTGGTAGCTATCTCATTTGCGACCAACCAGGAAAATCAAAACTCGCTTATGCTAGCGTCAGGTATCGCTATATCTAATGCTTTACTGTTTCTGGTTTATATTTTTTGGTATTCAAAACTCAATAGAGATACATCAGGCATATTATCGATTGGCCAGCCTTTACCTGACTTTCAACTCTACCAATCTGACAAATTAATTCCATCAACCGAGTTTTTAGGTAAGCCAACCGTGATAATGTTTTATCGCGGCAATTGGTGCCCCTTTTGTGTCGCCCAAATAAAAGAACTGGTAGATGCTTACAAAAAAGCGATCCACAGTGGCATAGGATTTGTTCTTGTTTCGCCGCAACCGGATAAAAATACTGAAAGCCTCGCTAAGAAATTTGAGGTGCCCTTTCTGTTTTTAAGAGATAAAGATAACGCTGCAGCAAAAACATTAGGAATTTTTCATAAGAACGGATTACCGGCTGGACTACAGGCGTTAGGTTACGATAGTGATAGCGTATTACCCACAGTCATTGTGACCAACGAAAAAGGAATGGTGACGTATCTTAGTTTGACCGATAACTATCGAGTCAGGCCGGAAGCGGTTGATTTTTTAGATATTATTCTGTCTCCTGACCAACAAAATTAAAATTTTAACGAATGCAGCCAAAAATTGGTGATAAACAGACATAAAAAAACCGCATAAAAAATGCGGTTTTTTTATCGTTTGCTACTTAGAAAGTATAAGTTCCTTTAAAGTAGTAAAATCCTCCATTAAATCCAAATGGACTGGTTTCATAAAACTTACCGCCCCAGTTTGCATTTGGGATATTAGTTGCATCGCCACCATTTCCGGTGAAATCAATAAGTTCAGCATCCTGATCAAGAAGATTAGTTGCACCGAGTGTCAGTTTAAATGCGTCACTCACATGATAGCTAACTTCCGCATCGAGTGTAACAGCAGAGTCAGCATCTTTAGCAGTAGCACTCCAATCAACATGTACAGCGTAATATTCACCATAATAGTTAGCTCGAACAAACATGCTGACGTCATCCCAACTTTGAGCTAAAGTAAATGTTGCTCGATGCTCAGGTAAACCATCTTCTAACCGCTTAACTTTGAAGTCATCGGTAAATTCAGTATTAAATTGAGTGACTTCTGTATCAGTGTAGTTATAAGCGACACTAAATTTAGATGAACCGCCAAACAACTCAGCATTGTAATTCGCAACCAAATCCAAACCTGAAGTTGTGGTATCAAAATCATTGGTGTAAAAACTAACCGTTCCAACAGAACGAGGATTTGGAACACCTAACGCTTCAAGCTCAAGATATTCAGCCTCAAATAATGTTTTTCTATCAGACTGAGTAATTCGACCTTCAATGTCGATATTATAATAATCCGCGGTAAAAAAGAAATCGCCATTTTCATACACTAAACCAAACGCATAGCTTTCTGACTCTTCTGGCACTAACGCTTGAGCTCCGAAGACTTGTGAGAATTCGCTGGTTGGTGGCAACAAAGCCGAATCAGTTAATTCACCATCTTCAAGCGAGGTTGAAACGTTACTAACATTTTCCTGTCCAACGGTTGGCGCTCTAAATCCGGTGCTAGTAGAAGCTCGCAAAGAAAAACTGTCATTAAAAGAATATTGAGCAGTGACCTTATAATTTAGCGTATCACCAAATGTGGTAAAATCTTCATAACGAAGCGCAGCGCCAAGTAAGAAATCATCGGTAATATAGGCTTCTAAATCCACATAAGCCGCGAGGCTTCTACGAGAAAACACTCCAGCTTGCGATGGTTGAAAACCAGGAAATCCATGAGAACCAAGATTGAAGCCTTGATCAATTAAAGGTCCAGCTAAATACGAAAAGGGGTCGCCCGCGACGATTTCAAAAGTATCTTCTCGCCACTCAAGACCACTGGCCATGTTCAAGTCATTGCTCCAGCCCATATCGACCGTTTTAACTAAATCAAGATTAAATGATTTTTCTAGCTGAATATATCGGCCGAGTTCAAAATCAGTCGGCGAATCCATTCCCATGGATGAATTAATGGTATTAACGATATTAAAACCCGCTTCATTTCGACCGACAGACGCGCTTAAATCGAAAAAATAACCGTCAAGCATACCACCAGTAATATCACCTTTAACGCCGGCCGCTATTGCGGCATCGGTAACATTACCACCAAAATTTGGCGTGTAACCGCCAGGATGGATTTCGTTTACGGCAAAACAGTTTTGACCTAACGCCGTTAAATTATCGGCGATCTGTTGGTAGGCAAGATTTCCCAATACATTGTCAGAAGTGATAGTCACTGTCGGACAACTGATGCCGGTTCCAACGCCATCTAAATCACCAACTAATAACGTTTCTCCGCCATCATTTGAATAGATGCTGCCACGGTTATGGGGGTTTCTCCAATAAAAGCCGCCCTTTACATCACGCTCAGAGTAATTTCCAAACAAGTAGAATTCTTTACTGCTATCTAAATCAACGCCGATATTGGCGAACAAAGTAATATCATCATTAATCTCCGGAGATCCCCAGATCTGTGCGGGATTTTGAATAAAAGTATTACCCGCATCTGCCATAGCCTGCGCCGCTGGAATTTGAATACTGCGACTCGTCGCATCAGCATTTTTTAATTGAAAGCTGAAATTAGCGAAACCCTGATTGGTAAATGGCATACCGATATTTCCATCGATCGTTACTGAAGTGCCATCACCTTCATAATATTCACCATATTTAACAGAAAAAGACCCGCCATCGGAGCTGTCTTTTAAAACGAAATTCATTACCCCGGCAATCGCATCAGAACCATACTGTGCAGCCGCACCGTCACGCAATATTTCTACTTGCTTTAGTGCGACACTTGGAATAACGGAAATATCAGGCCCTTGAGCACCATCATTGATCCCTCCGCCCTGAAATGCGATCACAGACGCTCTATGACGACGCTTGCCGTTTACCAGTATCAAAGTACTGTCTGAAGAAAGGCCTCGTAAATTAACTGGGCGTACCATGGTAGCCGCATCACTGATGGGGTTTGCATGGACATTGAAGGAAGGTACCGTACCAACCAACATGTCTAACATATCGCTTGAACCAGTCGCCCCAAGTTCTGCTGCTGAAATTACGTCGACCGGCACCGGGGAGTCAGCCACAGATCGTGGTGCGGCACGTGAACCGACGACAACCATAACTTGAGCGTCATCGTCATCACCTGTTGTTTCATCTTCAGCAAATACTGGAGTAGAGGCAAACGCCACTCCCATCGCTAAGATAAGGCTTTTTACCCTAAATTGATTTGTCATGTTTTTTTATCCTATTTCGATAGTTAGTTTTTATTGTTGCAGAGGAGTAGTACCCCCGACATCAAAAAACCGCTATATGAAATTAAAATGAATTCTAATTTTTATTACTCTGGAATCAGGAGCTGTTGATCTTTTATAGTTCAACAACCCCCTAATCAAACAGGTACTGGGCTTTTATGTACCAAAAACCACCGTTAAAGCCGAAGGGTGAGGTAGAGGGGTATTTGGCTCCATCGACACCAGAAAACTCATTTCGCTCGGGAAACTCATTAAATAAATTTTGAGCCCCTACTGATAGTAAGGTTTGTGCAGTGATATTGTAGGTAACTTCTGCATCCACCGTGATGGCAGCGTTGGCGTTTATTGGTAGTTCGGCTGAATCTTGATGAGCTTCAAAATATTCCCCATAATAATTCACTCGAAAAAAACTATCCCAATGACCTTGAGTATGGGCTATGGTAAAAGTGACTCGGTTTGTCGGTAGATTCTGCTCTAATTGTTTGACTCTTGTCTCGCTGATAATATCAGGGTCGTAAGCATCTACATCAGTATTGGTATGATTGTACGCCAGGTTAAACTTGGTATCTGTCCCTTCAATAATTGCTGCCGCATAACTAACAACCACATCGAGCCCTTTAGTGGTTGTATCAAAATCATTGGTAAAAAACTTGACGCTGGTAAAATTAGTCGCATCTGTAACCCCTTGGGCCACGAGTTCTTCTCTATCTCTGTCCGATATTTTAAAGTTAGAGGTTTGCGCAATGCGGTCGGTCACTTCAATGTGGAAAAAATCCGCCGTTACAAACAAACCGCCATCGTTTTCATAAACGATACCAAAAGAAACACTTTCGGAATCTTCCGGTTGCAGCGGTTTGCCACCCAATTGCACTGAAATAGGGTTGGTCGGAGGGAGTGTAGCCTGATCAACTAAACCTAAATCGGCATCGAAAGCGGTAGTCACGTTTGTTACATTAGATTGACCCACCGTCGGCGCTCGAAAACCGGTACTAACTCCGCCTCGCACAGCAAAGTGTTCATCAATATTATGGATTCCACTTAATTTGAAATTAGTGGTTGTTCCAAAATCACTGAAATCTTCATAACGGACAGCCAAATCAACCAGAAAATCGTCCGTAATTTCCTGTTCAACATCGATGTAGCCACTAATATTATAACGACTAAAAGTCCCTTGTGAGCGAGTAGAAAAGCCGTTAAAACCATTAGAACCCGAATTAAATCCCTGATTAGCGAGCGGCCCAATTTCAAAAGATGCCTCATCACCGGCGGTAACCTCAAAGGTATCCTGTCGCCATTCGATCCCCCAGGCGTAAGTGGTCACATCAATAGAATTGACGAAATCGACATTAACGGCTTTTTCCCGTTGAGTGTAACCGCCAGCTTTAAAATTAGTCGGTGAATTGGGACCTAGGGATGCATTAACAGTGTTTTTAACCCGAAAACTAGATGAACTTTCACCTACATAAGCGCTAAAGTCATAGCTTATACCATTACTGAACTCTCCTCGTGTACCAGCGGTCAGCGAAACATCAAGAATATGTCCGCTAAACAGTGGTGTGAACCCTCCAGGGAACAGGCGATTAAATGCAAAACAGTTAGCTCCCGGCAACGATGCCAGAGCATCGGCGTCTGGCACATCATTAATGATCCGTACGATAGGACATGCGGAATTATTTAATACGTCAGGGCTTAAATCGCCTACCAATATAGTGGGGGTTAATATTGGATTTCCGTTCTCATCCAGGCCAGCGCCGTCATCGACGCCGGGTCCAGCAAATACGCCATCACGGGTGTTTGGATTACGGTAAAAAAAACCGCCTTCAACCTCACGTTCAGCCCAATTGGTGAACAGGTAAGCATGTTGGTTATCATTCAAATCTAACCCGGTATTCAACCAGATTTTAAAATTATCATTAACTTCCGGTGTCCCCCATACCTGTGCGGCCGGGGTACGAATATTTGTATTACCGGCAGCGATCAATCGAAGGGCGTCATCTCTTTGAACGCTTCGGCTGGTAGGATCTTGCGATTTCCACTCAAAACTGAAATTAATAAATCCCGCTTCCGACAAGTGAGCACCGACATTTCCTGTATATTGAACCGTGTCCCCGTCTCCCTCATAAAACGAACCATATTTAACTTCAAATAAACCACCGTCTGGCGCATCTTTTAAAACAAAGTTAATCACCCCCGCGATCGCGTCGGAACCATATTGTGCAGCCGCACCATCACGTAAAATCTCAACTTGTTTTAGTCCGATTGTAGGGATAACCGATACATCCGGACCTTGAGAACCATCCGCTATGCCGCCGCCGATAAATGCGATAACCGATGCTCGGTGACGCCTCTTACCGTTTACCAAAATCAAGGTGTTATCTGGTGGTAAACCGCGAAGGTTAGCTGGACGAATAAGAGTCGCGGCGTCTGCTATAGGTTGCGAATTCACGTTGAATGAAGGCACGACACTTGCCAACATAGCAATCATATCCTGACCGCCATTTTTTACCAGTTCATCGCCAGAAATGACATCAACAGGCACCGGAGAGTCACCTATAGAACGAGGAGCTGCGCGCGACCCAAGGATAACCATTTTTTGCTCTGGGTTTTCTTTAGCCTTTTTATCTTCAATGAAGTCCGTAGAGATTTCAAAATTGGCAGAAGGGTCCACAAGCGCGGAACTATCGATTATTTCTTCGGGAATTTTTTTTTGTTCGGCAGAAAGCCGAGAAATAGTGATTACTTTTTTTTCGGTGAAACCTCCGAAAAAACCGCTATTTTTAAGCAGCTGTTGCAAGGCTTGTTTAAGTGTATAACGGCCATTAATGCCATTGGTTACAACAGATTCGATTTCTGCATTTTGAAATAACAGCGAATATTTTGTCTGACGAGCCAAAGCTTTTAGAGCAACGCTCGCTTTAGACGAAGGTATCTCCAGAAGATAGCTTTCTTCTATTTCAGAGGCATGAATGCATGGTGCGGAAAAAAAACAAAACGGCAATAAAACGAATAACGAGCGCTGCTTTAGCCAACTCATACAAATCATTTTCTTGCAAACTACAGAAATTGAAACCATTATTTTCATCATTACAACCACGGTTTTCGATCGGTAGTTTTCCGAAAGGAAGAAATCCGCAATATCGAATTAATTAATATGTTAATTCCTTAGGAAAAAGGTTTCAATATTCTAATGCCTTTAATCACCAATAAATATAATTCTGGCAGGCATTAAATTTTAACGGGGCTATTACGACTTATTCGTACATGTCTTTGGTCGATTCTCTCGACCTTTATGTCAAAAGTTGTTTCAAGAGCGTCAAACAATGCTTGTAGCTCATTGGTTCTGAAAAGACCGCCAAACTTCAAATTTCGCAATTCAGGATCTGAAATTTCAATGCTTATTTCTGTATAACGGCTCAGGTCATTAACAACCTCTATCAACGGTGTTTCGGAAAAATCTAAAAGTCCATCTTGCCATGAAAGTTTTCTTCTAATTTCCCGCTCAGATACTGCTTCAACCATTTCTGCCTGGAGATATTTTTGATAAGCTTTATCATAAACGACCATTTGTCCGGCCTCCAGATATAACGGGGCTTCTGGCTTAATTAATTCTTCCTTTCTATTAGGTGTGGGATCAATCACCAGTGCCTTTTTTGCCCTGACATCTGGCTCATTATTGATGGTCTGCGATAATTCTATTTTCCCTTCTGTAACAGTAATTTCCAATTCTTTTGGCATTAATCGCACCACAAAAGCCGTTCCCACAGCACGTACCGACTTTTCTCCTGCATAAACAATAAAAGGTCTATCGGCATTGTGAGCAACCTGGAAAAATGCTTCGCCTTTTAACAAACGCACTTTTCGCCTCTCCAAATTATAGTCTACTTCAATTTCACTATCTGTATTTATTTCCAATACACTACCATCAGACAACAAAATCTTACGGTACTCACCGACCTCGGTGGTATATAAAAGAGGCTCACTCACAGAAATATTGTTATAAGAGAGAAAAAAATTACCCAAAAAGATAAAGGCTATTAGACTAACCATTGCCGTTGTATAGCGTAATTTAGGCTTACGCACGTTTAAATCAAGCATAAAAAACTTTCTTCTATGAGCGGCAGCGGTTTTTAGTGGAACAGCCATATCGGTTAAAATATTCAGCTCAGACGATAGGTAGGCTAATCGTTTGATTTCTTTTTTATGTGCAGGACTGCGCTCCACCCACTCTTTAAATGCGGCCAGATCATCAGCTTTCATACTTTCACTTTCCAGCTGTGCGATCCAGGCACAAGCCTCCATAGTGAGATTGCAATTATTGTCTAACGAGAAATTTTCGCTCATTTTTCTGCTATTTCGTCTATTTCATGTCCAGGTATTTCAGCAATTTTACCTTGCTGAGATATTCCAGCTTGATGAATTTCCATGTATTCACTGCACCGCTTAAGCCCTGTGGCCGCGTGTTTTTCGACTGTACTTATTGATATATCAAGATCTTTGGCAATTTCTTTATGAGAATACCCATGGACCTTTTTTAAAACAAAGACTTTCTGGCATTGTGGAGGTAACCCGGCAACGGCTTCCCAAAATACCAGCATTTTTCTTCGCCCTTCAATATGTTCATCAATACCAGGCTCATTAGATAAGTACTCTTGTTCAGCAAAATCCTCTATAAAATCGATCAGAGATTTTGATTTTTTCTCCAGAGATTTACGCGCTATGTTTTTTGCTACGCCAAAAAGAAAAGCTCTTGGTTCACGAATCTCTTTATTCTGCTCAGCGTGCAAAGCTCGCAGGATCGTTTCCTGGCTGATGTCTTCGATATCGTGTGAATTTGATGAAAAACGCCGCAAGAATCGCTTGATTACCGCTTCATTTTCAAGGAATACGGTAAAAACCCGGGAGCCAAAAAAGGTAAATCTTCGTTTTTCGTTTTCGATACCCATTTACCCCACTATAACTTTTAACGTAGAAATATATAGGCAAATAGCGGTGTTTGTCAAATATATGCGCACATTAATTCAATAAATAAACCTTTCATCAAAGCGAAAAGCCACTTTCAAAATACCGTCGCTGTTGACTAAATGGGTCAATAAATTCAATGGATTTAGCCAATAATTGTAACGGAGAGGAGTAATCGCCAGGCTTCTTATCTATCAACGTAGGATAAAAATAATCATTTACAATTGGAATATTCAAAGCCGCTAGATGCACTCTCAATTGATGTTTTTTACCGCTAACCGGTGATAGTTGATACAGGCTATGTTGCTCTCTTTTTTCGATTCGTTCAATCCTGGTTTCAGAGTTCGCTTGCCCTGCTATTTCTTTCATTCTGAAAAATGGTTCTCCCTTAACCATACGACTTTTACGTGTCAACGGAAAATCCAAATCACAACCTGGCGCAATTGCATGATAAGTTTTTGAGATATTTCGTTCAGAAAAAAGTGCATGATAATCAGCTCTCACATTCTGTTTTTTAGTTAAAAGAACAATACCAGCGGTCTCCCTGTCTAACCGATGGCAAAGTTCTAAACTATCTAATTGAAGTTTTTTTCTGAGCCTGACCAGCAAGGTTTCATGTAAATAATTACCGGTAGGAGCGACTGGTAAAAAATGAGGTTTATCTGCCACTAAAATATTATCGTCTTGATAAATGATTTTTTCTTCAAAAGGGATCGAAAGCTCGCTCACCAGCTCTCGATAAAAATATATATGCTGGCCGGACTCATAAAGACTATTTTCAGTTAACACCTGGCCATTGGCTGCAACCACTTCTTTTCTTTGGAAACGACTGGCACATTCCGATGGGCTTAAATGTGGGAATTGTTGTAAAAAATATTCAAACACAGTCCCCCAATCGCCTTTTGGCAACCAGAGACTGTTTGGCGACACACCGTTTTTTATTGGCAAAGAGGCTTTTGGTTGTTTCATAAAAAATATAAATACAGGTTCCAGTCTCTCACAAAAAGTGCTTCTATTTATTTTGAATTCAAAGAGAGTCCCAAAACCTGGTATTTTCCTTAGAACCAGCCTATTTTACTTCAATCGTAGCTTTTTCAATCAGCAGCTTTTCGCTAGTTTTCCCCCTGGGACTGCCATATTTAGCCAGTTCGGTTAAGGTTTTCAGCCCTTCAATCACCTCTCCAAAAATAGTGTGCCGACCATCTAAATGAGGAGTTGCTTGAAAGGTAATAAAAAACTGACTGCCGTCGGTTCCTGCGCCGGAATTAGCCATACTCAAGATCCCTGCTTTGTTATGAGTCAATTTAGACTCAAACTCACCCATATAATAATAACCCGGGCCTCCCACACCAACACCGAGAGGATCACCACCTTGCACCATAAAACCGGGGATCACTCGGTGAAAAATAATATTGTCGTAAAAACCAAGCATCGTTAAATAAATAGTACTGGAAGCGTGCATCGGTGATTCCTGACCTTTTAGCTCAATAACCATTTTTCCTTTATTGGTTTGCAGATGCCAAAGATATTGTTTTTCTGGGTTAAAGCTGAGTTTAGGCGGTTTAGGTAGTCCCTGTTTCCAACTGCCTTTAGAAGTATCAATATCAGACTTGGAAATAAAGGATTTAATATCAGTAATAGCTTTATCTTGCTGCTCGCAACCGAATAAAAAAGCCGATGCGATTAGGAACACCAGTAATTTGATATTGGTATGAACAGCTTTGGAAATAGCGATTTTAGAAATAGTTGGTAAACTCATATTATTGTCTCTTTTAGATTGTCAGGCTTCAGCATTCTGGGCATTATCCTAGCGCTATTTAACTAAGTTGGAAAGCAAATAAACGGCAGGTATCACTAAAATAGCGGCAACTAATCCGTATCCCACGGCGGCGGCGGCTAATTTTGGAGCCAATTTGGCATGGATCGCAAGAATGCTAGCGGTAACCATAGGCGGCATAGCGGATTCCATCAAGGTGACTTGCGCATGCAAACCATGCTGTTCGAATAATAAGAGGATGATTAGCCCACAACTGGGTAGAACAAGCATTTTTGTTGCAATCGCCCAACCAAGCGGCCTTATTAAAGGATCCGAAATGCGAAGCTCAAAGTGACTACCGACCAAAAACATGGTCGCAGGCACCAATGTCAGCGAGATCAACCAAAAAAGATAGCTGATCGCCTGAGGAAAATCAAAATCGCCAATCGCAAAAGCGAGCATCAATGCCACAAAGGGGGGGAAAGAAATGACTTTTATCAAAAATACTCGGTTTGAATGGTTGCTGGTAATCTGTTGTTGGGAGGGGTTGCTTGGCTTAACAGAGTGGTTAGTTTCCTTAACAGAGGATTTAGTTTCCTTAACAGAATACTTGGCAATAAAAAAATTACCAACAATCGCCAAACTTAAAAAAGAGCCAACCTGATCATATATAACCGCATAGGCGAGTGCCTTTTCGCCATAAAATGCCTGAATGATTGGAAAGCCTACGAACGAGGTATTTCCAAAACAGACGATTAATAGCAAACAGCCCACAATTTCTTTAGGCCAGGCATAAACTCTGGCGAGTAACAGGATAAATACAGCCGCAACAGGAATGAGCATCCACGCCATCAGAACTGGAAATATAACACTTTGATCGATATTGAGTTGTGGGATTTTAAGCAAGATAATCGCAGGCAAACAGATGAAAATCACATACCAATTAACTAAATTGATATGCTTCTGGTTTGTCCAATGGTAGTTTTTTGCAACCCAGCCAAAACCGATAAAAATAATAATTACAAGAAAATTCATTTTTTGAGCCTTTTGTGGCAAAAAGAAAGTTTACCGCGAGTTACTCAGTCTGCCAAGTCACTTACTTTAATTAAACCCTAAAATTTCACAGCGCTTCAGTATTGTTTCTCCCCATCTCTTTAAAAATGATAAAGCGGGTTCGGCCCCCCGGCTCCTAATTTTAACCCTTTGTTACTATTCACACTTGCACTAAGCTCGAATCTCAATACAATCTATGCCAATTGATACAAGGAGAAAATTGATGAATAAAATCTTGACACTATTATGCTGTTCACTTATTAGTCTATCGGCAAGCGCAATCACAAAGCTCGATGATGTTAAATCATTTACTTTAGAGAACGGCATGACCATTCTTGTGCTTGAAGACCATTCCATCCCCAACGCTAATATGTATTTGTTTTGGAAAGTCGGTTCTCGCAATGAATACCCAGGGATCACAGGACTCTCGCACTTCTTTGAACATATGATGTTTAACGGCTCAAAAAAGTATGGTCCAAAGCAATTTGACCGCGTGATGGAAGCTGCTGGTGGAGCCAATAACGCCTACACTTCTGAAAATATCACCGCCTATACTGACTGGTTTCCATCAAGCTCAATGGAAACTATTTTCAAATTAGAAGCCGACCGCATTGAACATTTATCAATTGATGAAAGTATGGTTGAAAGTGAACGGGGCGTCGTAACTTCAGAAAGAACCACCGGACTGGAAAACTCAAACTTTAGAATGCTACATGAAGAAGTTAAAAGTACTGCTTTTCGAGCACACCCCTATAGCTGGGGAGTTATCGGTCATCAATCGGATATTGATAATTGGTCTTTGCAAGACCTTAAGGATTATCATAAAACCTACTACGCACCAAACAATGCGATAGTTGTTATTGCTGGCGATGTTACACTGAAACAGGTTAAACAATTATCCAAAAAATATTTTTCCCCAATCAAATCTCAACCAGAACCTAGAAAAATACACACGGTAGAACCCAAACAACTAGGCGAGCGACGCGTTTACGTACAAAAACCTTCGGTCACTTCTGACAATATTTTACTGGCTTTTCATATTCCTGAAACCCGTCATCAAGATCACTATCCGTTAAATATGCTGGCTTCTATTTTGGGAGAAGGACGAAGCTCACGCTTATACCGAAGTTTGGTCGATGAGCAACAGCTTGCCACTAGCATATTTACATATATGCCGGAATCTTTCGATCCCAACCTTGTTTATATTTATGCCACCGCAGCAAATGGGATTAAAGCAGGCCCCCTGGAAAAAGCCATAATTACAGAAATCAATAAAATAATGCACTCCGGTGTTGAAGATAAAGAACTGACCAAGATCAAAAACATTGCTCAAGTTAATTTTTATCGCACCTTGGCGACGATTAATGGGAAGGCAGATACATTGGGTACCTATAAATTGTTTTTTGGTGATCACGCTAAAATGTTTACGGCTATTTCAGATATGAACAAAGTATCTGCCGATGATATCAAAAGAGTTGCCAGTGAATACTTAATAAAATCAAACCGGACCGTTGGAATATTAGCCGCCGAAAAAGACAGTACAAAGGAAGATTTATAAAATGAAAAAAATTATCTTAACGATCAGTTTAATCACCATTTTAATAAGTCAATCGGTAGTTGCCGAATTTAAAATGCCCGGCTACGAAAAACTAACTTTAAAGAATGGCCTAACCGTTTATTTAATGGAACAACACGAAGTGCCATTAATTGATATTAGAATGTTCACAAAAGCTGGAGCCATTAATGATGGTAAAAACTATGGTCTGGCGACCTTAACCGGAAAAGCTCTCAGTTATGGTAGTGGCAATTTATCAAAAAAAGCAATTGAAGATTTGTTTGCATTTCACGGCGCTAACTTTTCCAGTGACGTGAGTATGGAATCTTCCAGTAGCAGTTTATCAATTGCCAGTAAAGATATTGATAAATTACTACCTACTTTTAGAAATATTCTTTTAAATCCAACGTTTGATAAAACTGAATTTGATAAAGATAAAAAACGCTACATTGATCGGCTAAAACAAAGTCGCGAGCAACCTCGCAATGTGATTGGTAGCGCTTTTAATAAAATGTACTACCAGCAGCACCCTTATGGCAATCCAGTAGAAGGAGATATTAAGAGCATAAAAAACATCTCACTAAAGCAAATTAAAGAGTTTTATTCCAATCTCTATTCGGCAAATAACAGCGCTCTGATCTTAGTTGGAGATTTCAAGACTCAAGAAATGACCAAAAAAATTAGTCTTTTATTTTCTGATTGGAAATCTCAACCAATAGCATCGGTTGATTTATCCAATTTTACTGAACCAGCACAATCCAATGTTTGGTTAATTAATAAAGGTGACGCGATTGAAACAACCTTTATGATAGGTGGTCAAGGGATCGCATCTAACCACCCTGACACGGTTGCTGTTCAAGTTATCAATACCATCTTAGGAGCAAGATTTACTTCCTGGTTAAATGATGAACTCAGAGTTAATTCCGGTTTAACCTACGGCGCTCGTAGTCGCTTTAATAGTCAATCTAAAATGGGGAACTTTGTAATTTCTACATTTACTAAAAAGAAAACAACCTTTGAAGCCATCGATTTGGCGCTTAAAACTTACCAACGAATCTGGAATAAAGGTATCGACAAAAAGACACTTGATTCAGCCAAATCCTATGTGAAAGGTCAATTTCCTCCCCGCTATGAAACCAGTACTCAACTCGCTCAATTACTATCACGCATGTGGTCATTCAATCTGGACGATTCGTTTATTAATGATTTTCAGAAAAATGTTGACTCATTAAATATCAAAAAGGCCAACCAAATCGCTAAAGCTATTTTTCCAAAAGAAAATCTACAGTTTGTATTAATTGGCAAGGCGGAAGATATTCGAGAAAAAGCTAAAGAATATGGCAAATTGAAAGAGATGGATATTAATACATTTGAGTATTAGTATATTTGAGTATTAGTATATTTGAGAATTAATCTATCTGGACATTAATAATCCTTGTAAGGCGCACCGCATGCGCCCTACATCAGACAAAAACATAAATTACTCTTGCTCCAGCCCTAAGTGAACTGATACAAAATGAAACATCCCACCAAGCGTAACTAATAATAAACTCATCAAGGCTTCCTGAAGTTTCTCTTTTAATATCTAGACTAATGTCCAACCAATTAAAACCAAAAACAGGATTGGCGGAGTTGTGGGCATTGCAATATTTAAACAGGCTATATGCGGCACTCAAGCAAAAGATATTGCCAAAGCCATCAAATTATACATCCGATTTAATTGGTACTAAACATGTTGCTCTTGGCTCTGATTTTGATGGCGCGATTGCCAGTGTATTTGATGTGACTGGCTTGCCTTTGATTGTTGAAGAATTATTAAAATTAGATGTGTCCGAAAGTGATATTCGATTAATCATGGGAGAAAATGTTAGACGAGTATTATTGGAGAATTTACCGGATGAAGTTCAATAAAAAGGGAAACCAAAGTTTCCCTTTTTAGATACAAACTCCAATCACAGATTAGAAGTTATAAGTCGCCTCAATCCCATAAGTTCGTGGTTGACGAGGAGTAAAAGCCAAAGTTCCAAAAAACTCGCGAATACTATCTACTGGCGCATCTTCATCAGTCAGGTTACGTCCCCACAAATACACTTCCCAGTCTCCTTGCTGGTCGATAAGACCAATACGAGCATTTAGAATAGTCGTTGCTTCAACTTCACCATATTGAATAGTAACAGGGGGGTTGCCTGCTGCTGCTGAATGGGGAAAATCTAGCGCAAAAGTCAAATCGTGTGTGCCAGGGAGTACTCGTGTGGATTCATTTTGGATGGTGGTGAAATACTCTCCAGTGTGAGTCACATCTAACCTAAGTAATAAATCGGAACTCATGGAATCGATGCTAGCGTAATACTGCAAGCCTAACGCCGCATTAAAATCTGAAGAGCTAGGCAATTTATTGCCTTTGGCATTTATACGTCGCCCTTCTCCAACAGTTTCACCAGGCTGAACGTCATCTGAAGTTATGATTTCGGTTGTTCCATCAGGAAAATCGGCAAAAGTAGCATCCAAAATACCAAAAGAACCATTAACGGTGAACTCATCAGTAACCTTAAAGGTTGCTTCAAATTCAAAGCCATTGGTATCAACTTCAGCCGCGTTAGTAATAGTTATTGAGGTAAGTTGAGTGCCTGTAATCTGATCAAGTCCCAAATCAACAAACTGATTAACCTGATAGTCCTCATATTGTGCATCAAAATAAGCCATACTTATTGATAAACGCTCTTCCAGTAAACTGGTCTTAAGTCCAAGCTCAATACTGTCTACTGTTTCTTTACGAAAGGCAACACCTTCATCAACTCCAGCCTGAGAGATATAATCTAAATTAAATCCTCCCGACTTAAAACCTGTTGAGTATTTAGCGTAAGTATTAACTGTGTCAGAAATGGCATAGTTAAGACTAATGGCTGGTGAAAAATTGGTGTCATTTCGCGAATCAACCAGATCACCAATTTCCGCAAGCGGGATCGGTGCGCCAGTGCCATCAAAACAGCCTAATCCTCCAGTACAACCAATACCAAACACTCCCGAGCCAGCTCCATCCAGATTCCACACAATATCTTTAGTTTCATCTGAATATCGTCCGCCAAAACCGAGCTTCCATTGGTCATTAAACTCGTAACTACCGCTGATATAAAGAGCAGAACTTTCTGTATCGACAGTACCTTTACTGGTTGTCGCTCTATTTTGATCCGCGCCAAAAAAGGCCCCAGCGCTTCCGGTTGGTACTTCTCTAAAAGTGGATGAATCTTGAGAATAATAGTAATAGCCCACGACATATTTAAAAGCAGCGTCATCAGGCGAAATCAATTGAAATTCCTGGGTGGTCTGATCGTAATTGTCAATATATTCTAAAGTTATAAAATCTATCGGCGAATAATCGAGATCATTTTGATAATTAATCTCTGTTTCCCTGACCGCCGTTATAGAACGTAAGGTATATTCATTGGCAAATTCATATTCCACGTTGATATTTGCACCAAAAATATCTCTGGTTTCACCACCGTTAAAATCCCAATTAACTTCATTGTTATCAATATCAGCAAAGTGATCCAGCGTATCTCCAAACGTAGTCGTTTTGGCCAAAGCTAAAATAGGGTTTCTCTCCGAATCCAAACCATCAATTGCAATATTAATATCCAAGTTATCCGATGGTTGTATTCTGAGTTGTACTCGATAGGACTGTGTATCCTGATTATTTAATTTATCAGAAGTATCTGGCGGTGTATCGGTTTCAATCGGAAAAGGTAAAGAAATACCAAAAATAGGAACGCCTCCAACAACGGTATTTAAAGTGGTCGGTAATTGCCCTTCCTGATAAACATTTTTTACGTATCCATCTCTGGTTCTTGAGGACAAAGCGATTTTTGCAGCAACTATGTCACTCAAAGCAAAGTCTACACTCAATTTCGCCTCAACAGCATTAAAATTACCAACTCCTAAAGTCGCTTTTCCTTCAAATTCTCCGCTAGGTTTTTTAGAAACCAGACTAACCGCACCAGCAACCGTATTTTTTCCAAATAAAGTTCCCTGAGGACCACGAAGTACTTCAACGCGTTCCAAATCAACTAAATCTTGGTTAACCGAAGGCCCTTGACCTAAATAAACCCCATCAAGATATACTCCCACTCGGGAATCAAAACCAATATTTCGACTCGGGGCACCAACACCACGAATAAGGATTCTTGAGTTAAAATCGGTTCCTTGAGTAACTACCATATTAGGAATGAAATCACCTAATTCTCTCAATTCCTGAATACCCGTTTGATCGATCGTTTCTGCAGAAAAAACCGAAATAGCTATCGGCACCTCAGTAATGCGCTCGCTACGTTTTTGCGCCGTAACAATTATGACATTACTGGCTTCTTCATCCTGCTCGGCGTCTTCAGCCGCAAGATTTGTCCCGTAGAGTGCCATACTGACGGCAAGGGACACTAACAATTTGTTTTGATTTCTCACGATTCCTTCTCCTACGATTTAGGGTTACTTCTTATAATTAATATTTTTTGAACTGATGGAAATTTGTTCAAAGCTTCCAAAAACCTTGGTTTCAGGCGTATTGGTCACTGGTCCGATGTTATTATTGTTATGAAAGAGTAACTGGCTGTCACCTTGGACTCAAGCTACTCCGACCTGTTACTTCCAGTTAGTTATACTATCAGATAGTCTAACTACAATACAAACCGTCTATCTCTTTGTTTTTAATCAGCTTATTGGGAATTATAGGGATTATTCACGGATGAGTGACCGAATGTATCATTTATTGCAGCACAGCATTTTTATTTGAACAGCCTAATTTGAAGAATTTTCTCTCCGTTTATTATCATCGACAACGGATTGGCAGTTAACCTGAGGTAACATTTAATTAGATGACCCTAATAGGCTTAGTTTGTTATTGTAAGTTTGGTGGGTTGGTTGATTTTTCCAAAATAGTCACAAAATAATGACTCATTGATAATGTAGCTGATTTACAGAAGGAATCAAAATTGAACAAACGACTTATTTTAAACATTGCCCTCTTCTTACTTGGCTTCTTATCCGCGACCGCATGGTTTTATCTCAATACTAGCGACATAGTAATCCCCTCAGCAGCCACCCAGCTAAATCCCCCGCTAGCGACCGAGCAACATTTATTACCCGGCAATCATCAACTAGATATAGAAAACTATCAAACTATTATTGATGACAAAAATAACCAGATAAGCGCCCTGAAATCCCAATTGGTAGACCTGTCTGGCAAAACAGACAAAAACGATTCTGGCTTAAAAAATGAATCACAACTCAATCAGCAAAATCCTGCTGATGAAACACAAGAACAGCATTTAAAGAAAATGTCGATGACGGATTTTGAAGAAAGTATGAAGGACTCCTTTGTCGATCGTTTTAAAGGGATCGTACTTGAATTGTCTGGAACCGAACTGGAGGCGATGAAAAAATCCTTTAATAGTTCGACCGATAAAAACGATTGGTCAAATCAATACGAAACCTCTATCGCTAATTTTTTAACTGAAAATGATCTCAACGGCGATCATTTTATTCAGACCTTAAGTTGCAATACTCAAATGTGCCGACTAGAAGTAAATACCAATAATGATGAGAGTTGGAACTCTCTTTATGCTTCAATGACACAACAGCCTTGGTACAAAACTATCACGGTTGAAGAAAGTAGTGACTATCCGGGCAATCATATTTATTATTTGCCTAGCATTAATAATTAGAACTTAAAAAGGCAAAACTGTGATTAGTTTATTATTTCAGGGACAGGTCGAGCTGTTTATATTAATCTTATTGGCAATTATCATCTCACTCTCATTTCACGAATTTGGCCATGCCTGGACGGCCAAAAAATTTGGCGATGATACCGCAGAAAGAATGGGACGACTAACCCTTAATCCGATCGCCCACATTGATCCTATGGGTTTATTGATGGTCGCAACAATCGGTTTTGGGTTCGCAAAACCTGTTCCGACCGATCCTAGACGATTTAATTCTTATTATGCTTCTGCCTGGGTTTCTGCCGCTGGCCCAGGAATGAATTTAATCTTAGCTTTTTTAAGTATCAATTTATTGGCCGCGGCATTTCATTTTGATATCACTTACCTGACACAAACCGGTCCTATGACCTTTCTTCAATATATGGCCTTCATTAATATATTGTTAATGCTATTTAACTTACTACCGATTGGTCCATTAGACGGCCATT
Source organism: Kangiellaceae bacterium (assembly GCA_030590405.1). Classification (GTDB taxonomy): domain Bacteria; phylum Pseudomonadota; class Gammaproteobacteria; order Enterobacterales; family Kangiellaceae. The sequence continues at coordinate 1,986 of JAUUYO010000004.1, read as the reverse complement.
ACATCCTCCCCTATTTTCTTACCCGACAACATGCCTATAAATATGAACGTTGGAATGCACAATATGGCAGCATGGCATTAATGGGGTTAGTGGTACTCAGTTTTATGGGCGTACCGATATTTTCATTTTTAATGAATATGGCCCGAATAATAACTGGTTATCTGGTTGTTTTTTGAGCAATGTTTGCGAAGCATCATTAACACTGGCAAGAATAAAAATTCCCGCAGCAAGCTGGCGGGGTGTTTCCTCATTAACGTAGGTTGGCCTTTAGGCCAAAAATTTATCGCTCAATATTGGCCTAAAGGCCAACCTACATTATTACGCAGCAAGCTACGGGGGAATTTAACCCAGAGAGATTAATTCACTCCAAAAATTCTTTCCATAAAGCTTGCAGTCGGATAAATTCTTTGCGTTTTTTATTTCGGTACCAATACATAATGACACCAAGTAAACTGATCAACACAGTACCAAAAATAATAAAAGAGGCCTTTTGCAGTTTTTCTTCGCCCAAATCGAAATAGAAGCTCGCCCCAACCCAGACGACGAAGAGCACTACCAAGAATAAACAAAACTTAAAACCCAGATCGCCGAGCTTAATCCCCGCATCAACCCTTTTTAAATAAAACCCCAAAATTCCTTTAGTCGATTCGTTTTCTAACTTAAACAAAGGTAACCTGAGTTTAAAGTCCCAATAAACTCCATAGACAATCAGTGGAACCATTGCATAATGCCATAATTTCATCGCCAAGGAAGGTTCTTCATAAAAAAACCAATATAGAATAAAAGGAATATAACCGAGTAAAAAAACCACATCTAACATTAAAATAGCGACCATTCGCCAGGTGACCCAGGCGATGCGTTTTTTGAGTTTAACGATATCCGGTTGATAGCTTTGCCAGTCTTCTTGTAACCGTTGCCATTCCTGGTTAGTTTGATCGTGTGGTTGTGTCATTTTCAATTCGCAGAAGTCATTAAAGTTTTAAGTTTTGTTTTTGCCCGGTTAAGTTTCACACCGACCAGGTTAGTTGTCATACCTAAAATTTCAGCAATATCTTTATAGCTAACCCCTTCCAATGCCAAAGTGACTAGTTGCCTTTCCAGCATTGGTAGTTGGCGCAAAGCAAACAATAGTTTGCTCATTCGCTGAGCATGTGATAATTGCTCACTTGGACAATTATTGACCGGCATTTCAAATTCATTGAGTTCAGTAGAGCGAGGCTCACGGGCATATTTTGCGACATGGGAAATAGCGCGTTTGTGAGCGATACTGAGAACATAGGTTTTAAGACTGGACTGACTATCAAATTTTGCCAGAGCCTTCCACAAAGCCACCGAAATTTCCTGATACAACTCTTCTTGCCGTGCTTTGATAATTTCATAACTGCTGATCACACGCGAAATAGCGGCATCATGCTGGTTAAGAGTTTCCTCAAAGTGTTTTTCGTAAGCTTGCTTTTGCATCAAGGACAATAAGTCACCATGAGTCAAGGAGTTATGGGTGGACGGTGTTATCAAAACAGCCTGGTGAGGCACAATAGATTTGCTAAACAAATCGATTTACCAATTAGTTCTAGAATACTAACTTAGTCTCTATGAGCCGTTTTTTATTACACAGAGGTACAAAAAACATTCAATCCTAAACTTCGCCTATATACTTAAACCGTGGTACTTCTTGACCGTCAACGATCAAACTACCAACAAACATCTCAAACGGGCGTACCCACAGTTTTTGTTCACCATGTTCTTTTTTACTATGCTCTTTTTTACTATGCTCTTTTTTACTATGCTCTTTTTTACTATATAGGGGCCTGTAAACCACCAGCAACTCTTCTGTTTCACTGTGGATCGCGGTATCGATAACCTGATACTCACCGCCTTTATAATGACGATATCGACCCGACTGAATATTCTGAGAAAGGTCTCCGCTATCATTTACGCCAGTCTTACTCATGCCAGGCCTTCCCTTGCAAATAGTTATCCAGATGT
>JAUUYO010000288.1 GCA_030590405.1 Kangiellaceae bacterium | reverse complement strand
CGATAATTTGTTCCCGCTTAGATTCAGCGGTAACCATCAAAACAGGCATAGACTTTAACTTAGCGTCAGCTCTCACCGCCTTTAGCAAGTCGATCCCCTGCATCCCCGGCATATTCCAATCGGTGACCAAAAAATCAAAATTTCCCGCTTGCAACATCGGCAAAGCAGTATTCCCGTCATCGGCTTCTTGAGTGTTAGTGAAACCTAAGTCTCGTAGCAGGTTTTTGATAATTCTACGCATTGTAGAGAAGTCATCAACCACCAGGATTTTCATATTCTTGTCCAAGATAAATCTCCAGATAAAAAATTCAATAAGTCGAAAGTGGGTAATACTCACATAAATTGTGTTTGTACCATTAATTGGTGTAATTTCAGCAAGCTTATAACAATAAATTTAGTCTAAAATTACTATTTCTTCCAATCTTTTAAACGAGATTGTAAGCGCAGCATTGCCTGGCTATTAATTTGGCTAATTCTGGATTCACTCACTCCCATAACTTCACCAATTTCTTTAAGGTTAAGCTCTTCATCATAATAAAGTGCCAATACTAGTTTTTCTCGTTCGGGAAGCGATGAGATCGCTCCTGCTAACGAATTTCTAAAATCTTCTTTTTGTATTTTTTCGAGGGGGGTTTGACTGCTATCGGATAATCCTTGAGAAAAATAATCTTCAGTAACTCCCATCCCTTCAAAATCCATCATATGACCATTACTCACATCCATTAACATTTGCCGATACTCTGCCACTTCGACACCTAGATGTTCGGCAACTTCAGTATCCCTCGCGTCTCGCCCGGTGCTTTGCTCGATGTCTTTTATGACGGCAGCAATACTTCTTGCGTTTTTATGCACGGAGCGAGGCACCCAGTCACCTCGCCTGATCTCGTCAATCATCGAACCACGAATTCGGATCCCTGCAAAAGTCTCGAAACTCGCGCCCTTATTTGCATCAAAATTACCACGAGCTTCTAATAAACCAAGCATTCCGGCTTGCAACATATCTTCCAGTTGCACGCTGGCTGGCAGTCGCGCCATAAGATGATGAGCAATTCTCTTCACCAGCGGTGCATAACGCTCCGCAAAGTCATCATCTTGTATCTTTTTGTATGTATCTGCTCCGGTCACATCCACAGCCTTTTTTTTGTCGACGTTTAATTCACATTGTTATTTTAATATTTCATCTGACTCACTAACTCGCACGAGAAACCAACCTCTCCATAAAGAACTCAATATTACCGCTAGCATCAGTTGGCATCGGCCAGCGTTGCACTTTTTTGGCAAGACTTTTTATCGCTACCGCAGCTGGGCTACGGGGAAAAGCCTCTAGTAGAGATTTTTGCTTTTTAACCGATAGGCGTACATTGTCATCGAAGGGTATCGAGCCTAAATAATTGAGCGTGACATCAAGAAAACGATTGCAAACAGCACTTAAAGTCGCAAAAAGTTCGCGACCTTCCTGACTAGTCTTAACCATGTTAGCCAAAACATGAAAACGCACTATTTTGTGTTGCTTGTTCAAAACCTTCATCAACGCATAAACGTCGGTAATCGAAGTGGGTTCATCACAGACCACTGCCAACACTTCCTGTGCTGCTTGAATAAAATTAACCACCATATCAGTAATGCCAGCAGCAGTATCAATAATCAGGAAGTCAATATTATGACCTATTTCGCTAAACGCCTGAATAATGCCAGCGTGCTGCATTGAAGACAGCTCTGCCATACTTTTGGTGCCCGAAGAAGCTGGGACAATTTGCAACCCGTAGGGCCCTTGAAGAATAATATCGCGCAACTCGCAATCACCATTGAGCACGTCTGCCAAATTTTGTTTTGTTTGTAGGCCTAACATAATGTCCACATTTGCCAGACCAAGATCAGCATCTAACAACATGACTTTATGACCTAATTGGGATAGAGCAACGGCCAGATTAACCGAAATATTACTTTTGCCGACACCGCCTTTTCCACCCGTTACGGCGATGACTTTGACCGGTTTAGATGCCGCACCTAATGCAATATCACTCACTTGGCTCAAAAACGTTTCTCCTGATGAACATTTAACGAATTAATGTTTATTTTTACTGGTTTAAAAGCTGTGTCGTTATGGTAGATTTGCCCATTTATATAAGCATAGACCATATTTATATAAATGCTGTTTTATCAATCTAAATTGCCAAAAAAGCGCTCCAACAATAAATACACCAGTTTAGCGCAAGGTAATAGGCGCATTTTTTATCTGGCTACGCGTAACGCACCTGGGGTACTTCTTGCGCGAGTTGCCAATCCTGAGGTCTGGTACCGTATTTATTGGTCAACCAAACCGCCTTTGAAACCAGATGATGATTGCGCGCCACCCGAATATCTTCTGGCACTCTTTGACCATCGGTAGTGAAAGCCACTGGCAGCATATTTTCAATCACCAGACTCAACACTTCGCCTAAACTGGCAGCTTCATCCAGCTTGCTAATGATGACGGCATAAGGCGCATAAGGCTGAAATAAATCAATGGACTGTTTTACCACGGCCGACTGATTAGTCGCTGGTATCAATAAAAATCGTTTGATTTCATGGCTTGACTGCTTAAGGATTTTCAACTGGGCTGCAATATCAGCATCTTTTCTCGACATACCAGCGGTATCAATCAGTACTAACTTTTTACTTCGAGTTTGAGTTAACAAATTATCCAGTGAATGTTTGGCGGACACACACAACATCGGGATCCCAAGCAACCGGGCAAAACTGCCCAAGTGCTGCTGCGCAGAAATTCGATAGTTATCGGTCGATATTAAAGCCACTGAGTCCACCCCATGTTTGATCACATATCGCGCCGCCAACTTTGCGATGGTGGTGGTTTTGCCAGCTCCGCTAGGCCCCATAAAAGCAAATACTCCACCATGAGTTAACAATGCCTTACTATTGATCGAAATTGACTTAGCCAACAACGCCAGTAGATTTTGCCAGCAGCATTCAGCGTCTTGCTGTTTATTCACCTGGGGGATTAAACGATTAGCAATGGATTGATTGATCCCTAAAGTTGAAAAACGTCTGGATAACATTGCCCGAGTAGGATCTTTTTCACTGAACCTTTCCCATCCAATACCTTTGAGTTGTTCCGACATCATGCTACGCATCAAGCTCAATTCTTCGCGCATAGCCACCAACCCCGGATCGGTACTCCATTCAACCGAATTAATAATTCCGGCTGGCTCACTTTGAGTTGGAATGTTTTTCATCACCTGGCTAATTTGATCAGCCACATTTTTTTGTTCTGCCACCCTCTGTTGACCTACAAGTTCAGCGCTGTTGTTTGGAGATTGCGAGTCTTTTGGGGTGCTAAAAATACTGGATTGCTGGCCTGTATTTTTGACAACAGCATTTTTGATAACAGCATTTTCGACTGGCGTATTAACCCTTCCAATATTCTGTGTGGGAGCTATTTCTGGCTGAGTTTTAATTTCTGCGGGTGAAGAAGGCAATAAATCCTGGTCGTAATCCAGTGCGGCAATCACTTCAACCCCGCTGGCGGTTTTCTGATTGGATAAAATAGCCGCATCATCGCCAAACTCCGCAGTCACTTGACGAAGTGCAGAGCGCATATTCTTACCGTAAAATCGTCTTATTTTCATATTCTCTCAAATTTCTTATTTAACCTGAATTAACCGTTGGATTCATTGCCAACTGTTGCCACCACTTTTATCTGTTTGTTATCTGGGATTTCCTGGTAACTCAATACATGCAGTCCTT
>JAUUYO010000232.1 GCA_030590405.1 Kangiellaceae bacterium | reverse complement strand
ATCGAATGAAAAACTGGTTTAGTGGTTTTTAGTTTTTTTGAGTGGCGAGTCTCAAGGTTATAAAAATTTAGAGTTATAAAGTTTTAGAAATGTCACAATTTTTTTCATTTAAATGGTGCAGGTGACTGCACAAATATTAGCAACCTAGAAGGGGAATATCATGTCTAATATGTTTGAACTAGTGGATAGCGTGCGAAACAATGCCGTTATCAAAGTCATAGGTGTTGGCGGCGGCGGAGGCAATGCAGTGGAGCATATGTTGAAAGCTAACGTCGACGGAGTTGAATTTATTTGCGCTAATACCGACGCGCAAGCGTTAAATCGTTCTTCGGTGCGAACCTCGATCCAGATCGGTGGCGAGATCACTAAGGGATTAGGCGCGGGTGCAGATCCTGAAGTTGGCCGTGAGGCGGCTCTAGAAGACCGAGAAAGGATCGTCGACATCCTTAAGGATACCGATATGGTGTTTATCACTGCGGGGATGGGCGGTGGAACCGGTACCGGGGCTGCCCCGGTGATTGCTGAAATTGCTAAGGAAATGGGAGTGCTCACTGTTGCGGTGGTTACCAAGCCATTCTTTTTTGAAATGAAAAAGCGCATGGCTGTAGCAGAATCAGGAATTGAGCAACTCAGACAACACGTTGATTCTTTGATTATCGTACCAAATGACAAAGTTTTAAGTGTTATGAAAGGCAAAAAATTGACCGAAGCGTTTAAAGCCGCTAACGATGTTTTACATGGTGCGGTGCAGGGAATTGCTGAATTAATGACTTGTCCCGGTTTGATCAACGTCGATTTTGCCGATGTGAGAACCGTGATGTCAGAAAAAGGCATGTCCATGATGGGTAATGGCGTGGGAACTGGTGATGATCGCGCGATTAAGGCTGCTGAATTAGCGGTATCCAGTCCGCTATTGGAAGATGTAGATTTGCGTGGCGCGAAAGGTATTCTGGTTAATATTACCTCCGGCGAAGATATGAGTATTGATGAGTTTTCGGAAGTCGGCAGTGTGGTACAAGATTTTGCCGCCGAAGATGCCACGGTGGTGATCGGGACCGCCATCGACCCTGAACTTAAAGATGAAATCCGAGTCACAGTGGTGGCCACTGGTATTGGTCAAGCCAGTCAACCGGTTGCTCAGGTCAAAGTGGATAACACTAAAAAGGCTGATGGTAGCAATGATTATGCAAAACTGCAGCGCCCTACAGTATTACGCAAGCAAGCGGCTCAACCTAAGCAAGCGGTTGGCAGTGATATGGATTACCTGGATATCCCGGCATTTTTGCGAAAACAGGCTGATTAAAGCGGCTTGCTGTGGTGAAATTTATAGCGCCGGATCAAGCCCGCTGAGGTTTGACCCGGCGAGATGAAGGTTATTGACAGACTGACAATGTTTTGACTGGCGAGCTCAAAACTCCCCTTCTATTGGGTTTGCTGGGCAAAACTGTTTTTGCGTACAGATTTCGAGTATAGATTGATTTATTGTGTTCAAAGGAAAGGCTCCTTCTAGATCTACCGACGTTTTTTTATTTGAGATAATCAGTGATTGAGTGTCACAATTGGGTGATAACGAGGTCTTAACCGAAATGGATATTTCAATCTATTGTGATGGACTGCTCAAAAAACGAACGATCTTTTAATATTATGTTTGTTTGGTTTATGGTAATATTCACAAATTGATTGACTAGCTCATCCGATGAGTTGCTAAGAGTTTGAAAAAAGTTAAAAATTGTGTTAGCCAAAAAGGAATATTGCGCCTAACTGAATTTCGTTTTTGGAGAAGCCCCCTGTCATGATAAGACAACGTACCTTGAAAACCGCCATTCGAGCCACTGGCGTAGGTTTACACACTGGCCAAAAAGTTTATCTAACCTTACGTCCTGCTGCGGTAGATGCCGGTATTATTTTTCGCAGGGTCGATCTCGATCCTGTGGTTGAAATTCTGGCAAAACCAGAAAACGTCGGAGACACTTCTCTGTCTACCTGTCTGACTAACGGTGATGTCAGGATCTCAACGGTTGAACATTTATTGGCCGCTATGGCAGGATTAGGTATCGATAACGCTATTATCGACGTATCTGCCCCAGAGGTTCCGATCATGGACGGCAGTGCCGGTCCTTTTGTTTTTCTGCTCCAGTCTGCTGGTGTTGAACAGCAAGAAAAAGCCAAAAAATTTATTCGGATCAAAAAACGAATTGAAGTGTCTGATGGTGACAAGAAAGCCATATTTGAACCTTTTGACGGATTTAAAGTTTCTTTTGGAATTGATTTTGATCACCCTGCGTTTCAAAAAAGTGCTAACTTCTCTGAAGTTGATTTTTCTGCTACCTCTTTTGTTAAAGAAATTAGCCGAGCCAGAACTTTCGGTTTTATGAATGATATCGAGTATTTACGTTCTAAGAACCTGGTACAGGGTGGCAGTATGGACAACGCTATCGTCTTAGATGAATACCGAGTGCTGAACGAAGATGGTTTACGTTACGATGATGAATTTGTAAAACATAAGATTTTAGATGCGATTGGCGATTTGTATTTACTAGGTAATAGCCTGGTTGGTGCTTTTACTGGAGTAAAGTCTGGTCATGCGCTGAATAATCAGTTATTGAGAGCGCTGATTGCCGATCAACAAGCATGGGAAGTGGTCACATTTGAAGATAATGAGGCTGCGCCAATTTCTTATATTATGAAACCTGGATTAGCGGTTTAACATAAGCTAGGAGGCTGTCCGAGAATAGAGACCGTAACGAGGGAAAGCAATTTTGAGTTAGATTTGTCGGTCATTTGAGACGAATAGCTAGTCTATTTAACGAAAATGACCGACAAATTTAGCCAAAATAGCTTTTCCGTAGTAGGTTTCCTATTCTCGGACAGCCTCCTAGGCACTGAAATCAGGCAATCAAACCGAGCACCGCTCGGTTTTTTTGTGTTTTAGTGAGAGGATATCCTGACAAATTGTCAAATTTGGCTAAAGAACTACTTAGGTTGGACGATAAGGTCAATGTTGGCGAGGCTAATAAAACCATTTTGTCTAAAGTATGAAATGAGGTCAGGTATTTGAAAACGGAGTTTATTTGCCCAGGCCGGACTATCCGCCGCGATAACTAAAGTGTTTTTACGGATATTAACCACACGACAATGTTGTGAAAGTAATGGATTAATAGTCTGATGTAAGTTATTGTTAATAGTTCGGATTTTAGTTAATTGATCCATCAAGGCCTTAATATCACCTTGCGGTTGATTGATTAACTTGTTTATTGTTTGCGGTCTTTTTGCAGCCATGGGTACTTTCTGTCATTGCGAGGAGGTACGACGCGGCAATCTCCTGAAAAGTGAGTGATGCCCAAACCGATGGAGATTGCCGCGTCGCAAGCTCCTCGCAATGACAGTGTTACACAACAGAATTCTACCATCCATTTTGAAGGATGTTGAGAAGCTAAGCAAATAAAAATAAAAACACACACCAAAAATTTGAAGACAGAATATCTATGAGCATTACAATATTAAAACGATCTTCACAAGGCATGCGAAGCGTCAAACTAAATAATGGATTTTTATACACAATCACTTTTTTCCTAATTGCCCTGCCTATTGCAGCTGGTGTAAGTGGTTACTATTACGCGACAGGCCTGGATAAAGCGGCCAAGGTAGAGCAAGTGACCATTGATAATTGGCAACTCGAAATTCAGGATCAATGGGCAGAGCTGGAAGCCGCCAAACAGTCTTCACAACAACAAATTAATGCTTTAACGGCAAGGCTGGGTATGATTCAGGCGCATGTGAGGCGACTGGACGCCGCTGGTGAGCGGATTTTGACCATTTCAGGCATCGATGCCAGTGAATTTAGTTTCGGTAGCTCACCAGCTATTGGTGGACCTGAAAAGCTAACAGCTTTTGCGCCCGATTCAACCAGTGATCTGGATGCATCGTTTGACGAAGTGAATATTTCTTTGCAATCTCGTGAACAACAATTGAAGGTGTTGGAATCATTGTTGATGGATAAGCATATGGGGCTGGAGCGTTATATTTCTGGCAGACCAACCACCAAAGGTTGGCTTTCTTCTTTTTACGGAGAAAGAAATGATCCTTTCACCGGTAAACCTGCCTGGCATGCGGGCATCGATTTTGCCGGCTCTGAAGGCGACAATGTGATTGCGACGGCTGCCGGAGTGGTATCCTGGGTAGGCAAGCGTTCTGGGTACGGATTATTAATTGAAATCAATCATGGCGATGGTCTAGTGACCAGATATGGGCACAATAAAGAAGCCACCGTTGAAAAAGGCGCTGTGGTTAAGAAAGGACAAATCATATCTAAAATGGGCAATACAGGTCGTTCAACGGGTGCTCATGTTCATTACGAAGTAATCAAAAATGGCCGACCGACTAATCCAACACCTTATGTGAATCGGCGTAAAGGTTAGGGGTGTTTAAGAGCTAGACAACAAATCCTTTAACAGGCGATTCATAATATCTTTATATTGCTTTTCTTTTTCCAGACTGGTTTCAAAGACTGATGAAGATTCCTTTATTGCTAGCATAATATGTTCGAGCAGCACTTTTTCTTCTTGTTCTAAAAGGTTAAATTGAATAACATCTGTCTGAATATTGGCCTCCATTTTTAAGATAATACTTTCAAATTTTTGAGATAACTCAACATTATCATTTTCGATTTCCATCACCATGTTGGCGATAGTGTCAGCGGCAATTCTCATAGTGACTGCTTTTAATTCATTACTTCGCTCGATGGTCAGCGCCTTGACTCGGGCATCAACCCCGTTGAGTAGCAAGCACAACTGATCTTTCAGTATGCCGTATCTCGTTTCATCATCGATCGGCATATCTCTGATCAAAACAGAAAAATAATCATAGTTAAAAAAGGTGCGGTTTTTCCAACTGTATATTCGCTGTTGATCTTTAAAGGCAAACAAGGTTTTTTCCTCTAAGGGTTTTTGTTGACCATCATCGCGGTAGAAACTGGTGGTCTGGGTAAAAAATAAAATACTTGATT
>JAUUYO010000018.1 GCA_030590405.1 Kangiellaceae bacterium | reverse complement strand
GCTGCTTGAAACAGTAAATAAACCGCTTAAGCCAGATGATACTGAGCGAGCGAAAGGTTTTGGTTTTTCAGTCAGCAGTTTCGCAAAACTTAAGCCGTTGATCGCTTTACCATCGAGCAGTAATTTTCGAGCAGCGCTATTGCTGTATATAATCAGGCCTGAATCATCGGTCAAGATCAAAGATAGTGGCGTGGTTTGAATCACGGTATCTAATAATAATTCCCGTTGATAAAGGTGTAGCCTCTCATCTCTTAACGTCTCGCCAACTTTGTTGTAGATTTGCACCAGATCGCCAAGCTCATCATTACGGGTTTTTGCCAGTGAGACACTAAAATCATTATCCAGAAAATTATGAAAACCATCGTTAAGCGCGCTAAGTACACGATTGACTGGATTCATATAATAACGTAGCACAGTTAAAGTGGCGGGTAATATGATTGTTGCAGACAGTATTGCAGCGAAAAAGGTATCAGCCAGCCAGATATTAAATAGGCTGACCAGAATGATAATAGAAATGATTAAGATCGAAACCAAAAGAGTTATTTGCGCTTCGAGACTTAGTTTTATTTTCAAAACCATTTCCTATTACTAGACACTGTCTTTTGGTATAGCATATTTATCCATACGGCGATACAAAGATTGGCGACTAAGACCTAGTTGTTTAGCTGTTTGAGAAATGTTATTTTTATTTTGCTGTAAAGCCTGCACTAACATTACTTTATCGGGTTCATTGTTTTGATGGGGTTTATATGACGTTATTTCGGTATCAGGCAGCCCCAAATCTTCACTTTTGATATGATGTTCAGTCGCCAATAAGCTCGCTCTTTTCATTACGTTTTCTAGCTCTCTCACGTTACCAGGCCAGTTATGATTTTGCAGAGCGTTTTCAGCTTCAGTAGAGAGTGTGGTTCCTTCTGGCATAAAATACAAGGTGAGGGGTAAAATATCATCGACACGCTCAGCTAATGGCGCAACTTTTATTTCGATGACGTTAAGGCGGTAATAGAGATCTTCGCGAAAGTTTCCCTGTTTTATTTCATCCAGCAAATCAGCGTTGGTGGCGCTGATCACCCGAACATTAACTTTTTGGGTTTGCGAATTTCCCAATCGTTCAAATTCACCAGTCTGCAAAACTCTGAGTAATTTGATTTGTCCTGACAAAGGAAGGTTTCCAATTTCATCCAGAAACAATGTGCCGCCATCGGCTGCTTCAAACCGGCCGATGCGTTTTTTTTGTGCGCCAGTAAAAGCACCAGCTTCTACGCCAAATAGTTCAGCTTCTAATAATTCAATTGGCAAGGCACCAACATTGACTTTAACAAAAGGTTTATCTTTAACGCTGGAATTGGCTTGAATGGTTTCGGCTATTTTTTCTTTACCACAACCGTTCGGTCCGGTAATTAATACTGGAATATCAGCATGCGCAATTTGAGTGGCCATAGTCATGCTTTGTAGCATCGCCTGACTATTAAAAATGGTCCCGCATAAATCATACCGCTCGGCCAGCGATTGGGATGCGCTGGATTTTTGAGTTAACATCGAATTAGTTTGTCGGCGCAGTTGACCTAATTCGAACAGGTTTTTAACCGTGGCCACCAGTTTAGTATCATCCCAGGGTTTGGTCAGATAATCATTTGCGCCAGCCCTGACTAACTCAACCGCCATTTCAATATGTCCCCAGGCAGTTAACAAAATAATCGGCAGGTCAGGATAATCTGCATGGATTTGTCTAAACAGTTTTTTGCCTTCTTCTCCAGAAGTTGTATCTTCGGAAAAATTCATATCCTGAATGATCAGATCGACATTGTTAGCCTGTAACAACAACAGTCCATTTTCTGGGGTGTCGGCATGCAGTGTCTGGATGTCGTATAACGAAAATAACACATCCAGCGCGGTGGCAATGCCATGATTATCATCAATGATTAAAATTTGACTCATCGGAGTTAGTTAACCTTTTGTGTAGAGCTGTCCATTCTAATAGAGAAAGCAGAGCAAAGCCATTTAGAGGCTTTGTGTTGCCACCGCTGGAGAAATCCGAGATGCCTTTTGAGCGGGCATCCAGACAGATAGAATACCTATGGCAAACATAATCAACATACCAACCGGGATCATATACCAGCTGATTGGCTGGAGATTAAATTGCTCAACCAGATAGATATTGAAAGTCATCGTCATGGCGATCCCGATGGTCAGTCCGAGTGAGGTTATCAGGATATTTTCGGTCAAAAAATAGCGCAAGATATCGATTTTTCTAGCACCCAGCGCACGCCGTGTACCGATTTGTTTAACCCTTTGATTGACATTAAAGCTGACGATACCGACGAGACCTAACGCAGTAATTAGCACCAGTAAGACTGCCACACAACAGAGAATGGTGGTCATCGCAGAATCACTTGAATAACTATTAGCCTTCAGTTCTTTGATTGATGTAATTCCAGATATCACTCTATCTGGATTTCGTTGTATCAGCAAATCTTCAACTTCGCCCAATAACTTATCAGCGGTCGATTGGTTATCGGCTTTGATCAAAATCCGTTTGAAGGCTGCCAGTCGAACATAAGCAAAAATGAGATTCTGTTCAAAAATTGGCTCGTGAACAATTGAACCGGACACTTTACTGACAATGCCTATAATGGTTACAGGTGAGCTACCGTAAAATAATGATTTGCCTAAGGCATTACCTTGCGGGAATACTTTAGCGGCGAGTGAGCGGGTTACTATAACCGAGTTAACCTCTGGTCGATCGGCGCTGTAAGCCACTTCATCCTCGGTAAAACCTCTTCCCTCAACAAGCTCCACGCCGAGTGTGGCAAGCATATGGCTATCCCCGGAAAATACCCCTGTACCAACTCTTTCAAAATTATCAAATTTTTCCTGAGAGGCAGCCACCATCATCGAATCGCTACTACCGCTTAGTGGGACCTGATTCACCGGGGAAGCATCGACTATTCCGGGCGTGTTCCTGAGCATTTGGATGTCGGCACGGATATTACTTTCAAAATCATAGTTTTTTCCAAAGGCATTCACATTAAGGGTTATTAATTGTTCCTCAGCAATACCACTTTGTCGGTTCATCATTTCAACCCGTTGTTGAATAATGCTGGTTGAATTAATTACTACAGCAAAAGTTATGGCTATCTGCAAAACGATCAACAGAGTACTGCTTTTATGCCGGGAAAGGGCGCTGAGTATCGGTCTGACTTCAAACATTTTATTCTCCTATTTTTTATATTGCTATTGCGTTTTCAGGTAAACGGACGGATTGGTTCGACAAATTAACCAGGCTGGATACAGGCCAGCGAGCAAGCTTGAACCAAGAGAAATGGCAATAGCGGCAATGATCAGACTGGTATCCATATAAACCAACTGACTGTAGGATGAATAAAGGTTTTTGACGCCCACTAGTCCTAATTGTCCTAACGCCAGTCCCAGCAGACCGCCCATTAATCCGATCAGTGTGACGTCCACCAGATGTTGTATAAATATAGCTTTTCTGCTGGCTCCAAGTGCTCGCCTGACACCTACTTCGGGAGCTCTCTTAAGAAATTTTGCTAGCAATAAACCAATCGTATTAATGATGCAAACCGCCAGAAACATAAATGAAAGCCCTACCAGAATTGAACTGTCATTTGAAACTACGTGATTGTATTCCATCCATTGATTAACATTTCTTAACGTTGCGCCCGCCTTTTTACTTTGAAAACGACCGAGTTTTTTTTGTTGACTAATGTAACCGGCTAACCATTCTTTGTATTGCGCCAGTTGATCGCGACTGGTGATTTCGACCCAATATTGATTCCAGGTAGTCTCCGAGCGGAGTTTATCCTGATAGGTATTAACCGTTTCAGTTTTCCATCCCTGATTGTTACCCCAGCTGGGTAATTCGTGTATTGGTAATAGCGAAAACGGAATAAAAAGGCGTTCAGTGCTGTTAAAATTACCGTTGTTTAAATCGTAAAAACGAGGGGTTGGTTGCCAGTTTTCGATGACACCGACGATGGTGTATAAAATGGCATTTAGTTTGATCTGTTTACCAATACTATTTTCGCCTTTAAAGAGTTTTTCATTAAGCTCTTTATTGATCACTGCGACATTTTCTGCATCAATATCCACTTGCTTGTTCCAGCTTTCACCAAAGATGAAATTGATATCAAACATGGCAAAAAAATCGCGGTCGATTGCTCTGGTCGATTCTAAAAAAGGTGTTGCGCCAGTTTCGTTTGGAATCGTATTGTCTGGAACAATGGTAACGCCAGTGGCCAGGCTTCTGGTTTTACGAGTGGGAATTTCTGAACGATGCACATTTTGTACATCCTGATAAGTCACCTGCCAAGGATAGCCATCCGCAGTATAATTCCATTCAGGCCCTTTCCCCATGGCGTTTAGTTGAAGATGATAAAGTTGGTGGCTTTTAGCCGGAATGGGATCTTTTCCCATCAAATAATTAACCGTTAGCACTGTCATGCTAACACCGATACCAAGGCCTATGGCAATGACCATCAGAGCGGTTAGCATTGGCGTTCTTTTTATGCCCAGCCAGGATAATTTAAAATAGTAAGCAAACATCATCGCCTCCTTAAGCTTCAGCAAGATCTAAAACAGGTTGCAGTTGCTGATAATCGCTGACTTGTCCATCAACGATATGAATATTTCTCTGAGCGCGGCGGGCCAGCTCGGCATCGTGAGTCACCATAATAATGGTGGTGCCTTGTTGGTTAATTTCTTCTAATAATTGCATTACTTGTCGCGCCATCAATGAATCCAGGTTACCGGTTGGCTCATCGGCGAGTAAAAATCGAGGCTCTCCAGCTAAAGCCCTGGCAATAGCCACACGTTGCTGTTGTCCGCCAGAAAGTTGTGAAGGTAAATGTTTCATACGGGCCGACAGACCAACTCTTTCCAGGGCATTTTCAATCCGTGATTTTCTTTCTTTGGCGCTAAAACCACGGTAGCGAAGCGGCACATCCACGTTATCAAAAAGATTAAGATCGGGGATGAGGTTAAAACTCTGGAAAATAAAACCGATTTTTTCGTTTCTAAGTTTAGAGCGTTGATTATCATTTAGTTGGCTGACATCTTTTCCATCTAATGTGTAACAGCCACCATCAAAGGTTTCTAACATGCCAGTAACATTCAGGAAGGTGGTTTTACCAGAACCGGAAGGGCCTGTTACGGCAACAAACTCCCCTTCATTTACCTCCAGGCTAAAATCTCTGAGTGCATGAGTCTCAACGAGATCAGTTCGAAATACTTTTTTAATGTTATTCATTATTAACATACGTGGTTTCCTTCTTTCATTTTAATGATAATTTTAATTAGTTTGTGATTAGTTGAGACTCAATATTTTGGCATCTTTTACAAAATCGGTATTGGAAATAATTACATCTTGACCTTGCTGCAAACCGGAAGTGATTTCGATTTTGTCAATGCTTCGTGCGCCCAAATTAACATTGGTCAGTGTGGCAGTCTCGTTCTTAACAACAAAGACTTTTAGACCCGCATGGTGTTGTACAAACGACCCGCGCGGTAAATACAAGACGTTTTGCTTTTGTTCCAGAATAACCCGGCTGGATACTCGTTGGTTTTGTTTGATCCCTGGCGGTGGCGTTGATGAAAATGCGACTCGTCCCTTAATGATATTATTGCTCACTTCGGGCGAAATACTGACTACCGATGCATCGAATTCTTTAGCGTTGTAATTGACTTTGACTAGCATTCCTAAACCCAGTGCATCGGCATAAGATTCGGGGATATCAATCTCGACCTGAAAGGCCGATAAATCAACGATGCTTAATAGAGGTTGGTTAACTGAAACGGCCGATTTTTGCTCAACCGCCCAAGAACCAACAATGCCAGAAACTGGCGCTCTAATTCTCAACTCATTTACCAGACGTTCGGTGTTTTCAACGATCAATCGATATTGATTTAATTCAAACTCACGGGTTTTCAACTCAAATGCCAGATTTTCTTTTTCCAGCTCCGCTTGCTCAATGGCAAATTGATATTTCAACTGGGAGCTTTTTAAATCATCAATCGCTTTTTCATAGTCCAGTTGACTAACCGCCTGGATCTTAATCGATAATTCCGCCCTTCGTTTTTCTCTGTTCGCCGCATCTAGCACCACTTCTTCCAGTTGAATCTTTTGGCGGCTTTTTATTTTGGCTTGTTTAGTAGCAATCTTTTGCCGTTCAAATTCGATTTGTAAGCTGCCGAGCTTCGATTGCTCTTGTTGCAACTGATTGGTCAATGCCGGGCTACTAACCAACGCCACAATATCATCCTGATTAACCAACTCTCCGGGGTTTACCATTAAATTTACTGTGCCCATTGCCGGAGCATAAAGTTTGGGACTATTGGCGGCGACAATATTGCCTTGCAGGGAAATGTCTCGAACAAACCCTCCTCTTTCCACGGTGGCAATTCTCACTCGAGATAATTTCACAGAGCGATCAGATGATGACCAACTTGAAATAGTTGGATAGGCTGTCAAACTCAATGCCACTGTGGCAACGCCTGCTATGGCCAATTTTAGCCAAACACTCTTAGCCCGAGGTTTGGTTAATATAACATCTTGAGATGAAGTATCTTGAATCACTGATAAGCCCAGTTATTTAATCTTTACAGGTTATATAGCTAAATCTATGCCAACAAAACACATGTTTCTAATTGATTGATATTAAAAGATTTAATTTAATATCAATCAGATTTCTGGCTGTGGGACAGGGTTTGGACACTGTCCGATAACCTTAACCGGACAAGGGTGGACAGCCCAATTTCGGACTAAGCTATCACGAGCACAAGTACTTTTTTTGATTGAACGAGTTTACTTTTATTGGCTGTTAAAGTCGCGTAAAATAATTCCGCAAAAGTTTTCACTAAAAAAACCTGACTGAAATCATCACAAGCGGAAATCTTCATGGATAAATTTTTATTGCCCCTCATTATTATCGCGATAATCATCGTGTTTTTCTATTTTCGCTCCAATGGTAGTAGCGAAGCTGCCCAGAAGAATATTGCAATCGGCAATCAATTTCTGGTGGGCAACAAAAGTACCGAAGGGGTGATAGAAACATCATCAGGACTTCAGTATCTGGTTTTAACTTCTGGTAGCGGCAGTGAGCATCCGAGCGCTCGCGATAAAGTGAAGGTGCATTATCACGGGACATTGCTTGATGGGACGGTATTTGACAGTTCTGTTGAACGTGGTTCACCGATCAGTTTTGGTCTAAATCAGGTGATCCCCGGATGGACGGAAGGTGTGCAACTCATGGTAGTGGGCGAGAAAACCCGGTTTTTTATTCCGTCTAATCTGGCTTATGGCAATCGTTCCACAGGCAAAATACAAGCTGGATCGCTGCTTGTATTTGAAGTTGAATTGTTAGCGATCAACGAATAGTCCTGGCCATCATGTTTAGCTCAATAAAAGTAGAGAAATTGCCCGAGATTTCTTTATTAGCTCGATACAATGAAGGTGATGAAAACAATCATATTCCCAGAAAAAATTACCATTTATCTCGCAAAGATCGCAAAGCCAAAAACACTTCTTTTGGCTTCGGATTTTCGAGCGCAAGGCTGCTAATAATTTCATTATTATCCAACCGCATAAACGAATTAAAACTTTTTTCATTGCCAATGGTCGTTTGAATGGTTCCTGGAGCATAATTGGCCGCAGCGACGCGCTCCAGCCATTCTTTGGCTATTTGATTGTTTGGTTCAAAATTGAGAGTGAATCGTAAATTATTTTCCAAATAATCATGCCCAGGGTAAACCATTATGTTGTCAGCAAGGGTTTGAAATTGCTGACTAATGGTTTGATAAAGTACCTCCTCATCGCCGCCACTGCGGCAATGCCCTACCCCGGCATTAAACAAAGTATCACCGGTAAAAATAGCTTTTGCCACCCCATCTTCTTTTACAATAAAACATAAATGAGCGAAAGTGTGACCCGGCGTATCCAGCACTAAAAGTTGATTATTTTGGGCCAGCTCGATGGTTTCATCCTTCACCAGAGTCCGGGTCAATCCCGGAATTTTATCTTTTCCATTAGTATGTGCCCACACCTCACAGCCGTGTTTTTCGACTAACCCGGCGTTACCCTGGGTATGGTCCCAGTGCTCATGGGTATTGATAACCACCTTTAAGGAAAGGTTGTTTTCACTGAGCTGTTGATTGATTTTCTCGGCATCCCAGGGATCTATGACAATTGCCGTCTGATCGGCTAATTCAAGGATATAGGTAAAATTTCGAAGTTCGTTGTGGGTATAGATTTGATGTATTTTCATGGCTCTGGCTTAGCGAAAAATCGTTGCTAATACTATAGCACAGTCAGGTGCAAGATTTATTCAAAATCGCTTTTTCACGTTTCTCGATGTTTAAAATATAACCACTGGTATTAATCCTCAAAACCTCAAAACGGTTGTGTAGTCGATTTTCTAATTCTTTTGTAGACATGCTTTATCCTTAAATTGCATTACTGAGCTGTCAAGATCTGCCGTTACTACCAAGGCAAAACTTCACCATTGCTATGCCAAAACGTACCGCTATTATCCAGATTCAAACCATCAATCCTCTCAGCCAGTCTTCCTGCCGATAACTCCGCCGAAATTTCACCGCCAAAATTAACCATTTCAGTTTGAACATAGCCAGGATGCAATAACGCGACCGCGATCCCTTTGGGTTTAAAATCGATTGCCATGGATTTACTGGCAATATTCAGTGCGCACTTTGACATCCGATAGCCATATTGTCCGCCCGAGGTATTATCTTCAATCGATCCCATTCTGCTGGTAATCAAGGCCACTTTACTACCGTCAGATAAGCTCTCAAATAAGGCCTCAGCCACTCGAATGGGGCCGAGGGCATTGACTATAAATTGCTCTGTCATTAGCTCATAGTTTAAGCTGTCAAAACTCTGGCTTCTTAAAATACCGGCATTGTTAATTAAAATATCAATTTTTCGCCCGGCAATTACTGACTTTAAATAAGTAATGCTTTCTGCCGATGAAACGTCCACAGAATCTATGATTTCTAAAGGCAGCGACTTTAATTCGTCAGACGACTGACGACAAACTGCAATAACATCATTTCCTCTGTCCAGATAAGTCTTACAAAGCGCTAAGCCAATGCCGCGATTGGCACCAGTGATTGCAACGGTTGCATTAGTCTTACTGTTCATCATTTTTTGTCTTTTTAGAGCCTTCGATTAAACCCATTCTAGCAGCTCAATTACCATCTGACTAATGCTCAAACGAAAGCGCTCGTGGTATCTCCGTTATTAGCAATTTAGCTTATAAAATTATGTTGCTGTTAAGCGCTCTGAGATAATCGATTGCCTTATTAACCAGCAATTAGACAATGGTTCAGCTATAATTTGATGATAAGCAACCTATTAGCGAAGCATCAATGAACGAAAAATCCCGACGCACAAACAACCGTTTACCTCTAAGATTAAAAGTAAAAATAACCACCGAGACATTTTGCACTCGCACGGTGATGACTCAGGATTTTTCTGATGGCGGTTTATTTATTGTTGATAGTGAGCTAGCTAAATTAGCCATTGATAGTCGATTAACCGTTCAGGCTGATGAAGGCATGGCTGATGCGCCAATGATCAACGCTCGAATCGCCTGGACTAACAAGATAGGTGCCGGGGTTGAATATTTGCTCGATTAGAATTTTACGGTTCGGGATTCCAGATTCTAAACAAGGCTAGCCTGTTTTATAGCTAAAACGCCAATCACTTTATGTTTTCTTCAGCGACAAAGTGTTCAAACGAGCGATTAGTTTCTGATATTTCTTTTAACTTTTGCAAACCCGCTACAAAACTATCGCCGACTAATGAATCCATTAATAAAGCAAAATAATTGCCGATAATGATCGGTTTCATTTCACCTGTCATTGTCCAGATGACCAAGGTTTTATCGTTTTTTACCTGATAGGATAATCCTGCCTGATATACGGTCGGATCACCTTCAAAACTCATCTGGTAAACTACGCCTTTATCGATGGAAGAATCGGTAAAGGTTAATTGCCCGCCGCCACTATTGCCCAACCAGGATTGAGATGCGCCAACCCCACTATGAATTTCACCGATAGTCGTTTGAATGCTGGGGTCAAGTTCAAGCCACGGCGACCACTTTGGCCAATTATCGAGATTATTAACGTATTCATGGATCACAGCCTTCGAGGCATTAATTTCAATCTCCCGTTTGATTTCGACCTGATTAGGTAAGATTAAACCAACCACCACAAAAATGGCGAGGATAACACCGAACACCTTAAGAAATGTTTGCATCAGAGATTCCTATATTATTTGTAACCATTCAAATTACGCCCTCTCCTTCCGGGGGAGGACGTAATTTATTATACTTGAGCTTCAGGGAAAATGGCTAACGGATATCATAGCACAGGATATGTTCGCGTCAGAAGAACCTGACACGATAGTAAAATAGATATTTATTTGGTCTCGAAGACGCCGATGTTATTTATTCAGAAGACGATTTTTGTTTGTTATTCCATTCAGCGATCTTCTTTTTAGCATACTGATAAACATTGCTCCAAAACTCATGGAAAGTCGCTCCGATAATAATACCAATAATTAACTCGATCATGTTTTTCTCCTGTTTGATAAATTGACTAATTCGATGGCTTTACTTAGAACAGAGCAAATATTGCGCCAAATAGCTAATCGGTTGAAATTTCAGCGTTTTCTTTATTGATTCGAAACCATTGCAGTGAACTCTGGTGATATTGACCACTTTTTGTGTGATTTCTAATCAATTGCAATTCTGCAAATCGCTGATTGTTTAATTTTTAGTCGTTTTGCTCAACAAAAACGCCCTACTTGTTTGATTTTTATACAAAAACGAGGTTTGGTTAAAATATGTACCGTTTTTCTGGTCAAAAAAACCCCAATTTTTCCTCAATATCTCATTTCCAAGCGCGCTGAAAAGGTGTAAAATCTGGCGCTTTCTTGACCAATCAGTATTTTCTCGACATCGACCTTGTCGTCTATTCTGGCGGCACTTCGGAGTTATGAGCAGTTATGAGAATTGGCCCTTACTTACTCGACAATAATTTGTTTCTTGCCCCTATGGCCGGAGTAACTGATTTGCCATTTAGGCGTCTGTGTAAAAATTTGGGAGCGGGTGTAGTCGTCAGCGAGATGGTGACTTCTGATCCGTTGCTACAAAATTCACGCAAAACTCGACTAAGGTTGGCACATGATTTTGTGACAGAAAAACACCCAATGAATGATTCAATCGCTCAACATCAGTCTGAACCGGGGCTGAGAGTTGTACAGATCGCGGGTGGCGATGCCGAAATTTTAGCGCAAGCCGCCGTGAGTAATGTGCAACGCGGCGCTCAGGTGATTGATATCAACATGGGCTGTCCGGCAAAAAAAGTTTGTAAGAAAGCCGCAGGCTCCGCTTTGTTAAAAGATCCTAAGTTGGTCGATGAAATATTACATGCGGTGGTTGCGGCAGTGGGTATTCCGGTTACCCTGAAGATAAGAACCGGTTGGGATCAAGACAGCAAAAATGCACTGCAAATTGCTAAGTTAGCAGAAGATGCTGGCATTCTATCGTTGGCGATCCATGGAAGAACACGCGCTTGTAAATACAAGGGGGAAGCGGAGCACGAAACGGTCGCGCTAGTGAAGCAGTCGGTGAAAATACCAGTGATTGCAAATGGTGATATCAAAACTCCAGAACAGGCAAAACAGGTTTTGGACTATACCAAAGCAGATGGTTTGATGGTTGGTCGAGCAGCGCAAGGTAGACCCTGGATATTTCGCGAAATTGGTTATTTTTTAGAGCACGGCGAGCATTTACCAGCAATTGAAATAACCGAAGTCGCCCAAATACTCATGCAACATGTCAAGGCATTGCATGAGTTTTACGGACAGCATCAAGGGGTACGCATTGCCAGAAAACATACATCCTGGTATTTAGCTGAAAGCGGTATGACTAACCCTCAGGCAGCAATAGAATTTAAGAAAATATTTAATTATTTATTATCGGCAGATGAGCAACTCCAAGCATTAACCGATTATTTTAACAATAACACGTAGGGTAACCTACAAACTCTATTTTTAAGGCAAAACAGATGAACTTAGATAGTCTCAATCTTGGCAGTATGGATAATTCGCCATCAACAAACGAATTAAATGAAACTCCGGCATTTAATGCTGAGGAGCAGAATTTTACTTTGCGAGAAAGTGTTGAGCTGGCAATGAAAAATTACTTTGCTCAGTTAGATAGCGAACAACCTGCGGATATTTATGAATTAGTCTTAGCTGAGGTGGAAGCACCTTTGATGGAAGCAGTCATGACTTATACCCAGGGCAATCAGACTAAAGCATCAAAAGTGCTAGGTTTAAACCGTGGTACATTACGAAAAAAATTAAAAACTTACGGATTAAACTAATCAGGTCAGCAAGGGATTTCATAAACGGGCTATTGCCCGTTTTGTTGTTTGTGGGCCGTTCAAAAAGTTCTAATTGATTTTTAAAAAGTTCTGTTCTGCCTGTTATCTCTTATTTAAATTAAAAAGCTTTATTTAAAATGAGAAAATTATGAGTTCGATTCGTGCAATAAAGAGAGCTTTAATCAGCGTCTCAGACAAAACTGGCGTATTAGATTTTGCCAAAGCTCTGGCAGAAAAAAATATTGAAATATTATCTACTGGCGGTACCGCTAAACTGTTGATGGAAAATAGTGTGCCAGTCACTGAAGTTTCCAGTTATACCGGTTTTCCTGAAATGATGGACGGCCGAATAAAAACCCTTCACCCTAAAATCCACGGCGGCATACTCGCTCGTCGCGGCACTGATGAAGCGGTGATGCAACAACACGATATTAAAGCTATCGATCTGTTAGTGGTGAATCTTTATCCTTTTGAAGCCACAATTGCTAAAGATGATTGTCTATTAGCCGATGCGATTGAAAATATTGATATTGGCGGCCCAACCATGTTGCGTGCCGCAGCAAAAAACCATAATGATGTGGTCGTGGTGGTCGAGCCAGAAGATTACTCTAAAGTACTTTCTCAGTTAGATAAGCAACAGGGTACCGACTATCAATTGCGTTATCATCTGGCATGGAAAACATTTGCCCACACCGCAAAATACGATGCAGCGATTTCAAATTACCTCGGCAAGCGGGTTGATAATCTTGACTCGCCACAGGCTTTTCCTGAAAGTTATTCGGTGCAATTTAAAAAATCGCAAACTATGCGTTATGGTGAAAATCCACATCAAGCCGCTGCATTTTATGTCGAAGAAAATCCTGGTGAGGCATCTGTCTCAACCGCGACTCAACTGCAAGGCAAAGAGCTTTCATTTAACAACGTGGCAGACACCGATGCCGCGCTCGAGTGTGTTAAACAATTTGAGCAGCCCGCTTGTGTGATTGTCAAACACGCTAACCCCTGCGGCGTGGCAATATCTGATGATATTTTAACCGCCTACGATCGCGCGTTTAAAACTGATCCTACTTCCGCTTTTGGCGGTATTATCGCGTTTAATCGCCCGCTCGATCATGCAACGGCTAAGTCAATCATTGACCGTCAGTTTGTTGAAGTGATCATTGCCCCAAACGTTTCTGAAAGAGCCAAAGTGGTGATATCTGAAAAGAAAAATGTTCGATTGCTGATCTGCGGTGAATGGCAACAACCAGCACCTGACTCAAAACCAGTCTGGGATTTCAAAAAGGTCAATGGCGGTTTATTAATTCAAGACCGTGATTTAGGCGTGATTACTGAAGGTGAACTAAAGATCGTTTCCAAAGTACAACCGACTACAGAACAAATTAAAGATTTGTTATTCTGCTGGAAAGTGGCTAAAAGTGTCAAATCTAATGCGATTGTTTATGCCAATAAAGAGCAAACCATCGGCGTAGGCGCAGGTCAAATGAGCCGGGTTTATAGTGCCAAAGTTGCCGGAATAAAAGCTGCCGACGAAGGTCTTGAAGTCAAAGGATGCGTGATGGCGTCCGATGCTTTTTTTCCGTTTAGAGATGGCATTGATGCTGCGGCAGAAGCAGGAATTAGCGCAATCATTCAACCGGGTGGTTCGATGCGCGATCAAGAAGTGATCGATGCCGCAGATGAGCATGGGATGGCGATGGTGTTTACTGGGATGCGGCATTTTAAACATTAGCTATGTGAGGAGCTGGACGAGCTCTTACTAAAAAAAATTGTCATTGCGAGGAGGAACGACGCGGCAATCTCCATGGGATGTGTCAATCAATTGAACATTCATACATAACTTCAGGAGATTGCCGCGCTGCGCTCGCAATGACAAAATAATTTTGACCATAAAAATCGCAAGATAAATCCAGCCCTCCGTATGTGTGGAGGCAGCTTGAAATTAAAAAACAGAGAATAAAATATGAAAATATTAATTATCGGCGGCGGTGGTCGCGAACATGCATTGGCGTGGAAAGCAGCCCAATCAAATAACATTTCCAAAGTTTTTGTCGCACCAGGAAATGCAGGCACCGCACAAGAAAACAAGCTGGAAAATATTGCAATTGGTGCAGAAGAAATTGATGACTTGTTGCAATTTGCAAAGGACAATCAAGTTAAACTGACCATTGTTGGACCTGAAGCGCCTTTATGTATGGGCATCGTCGATCAATTTTCTGCTGCCGGATTAAAATGTTTTGGCCCCAGCCAAGGTGCCGCTCAACTAGAAGGCTCTAAAGCGTTTACCAAAGACTTTCTTGCGCGTAACAATATTCCAACGGCGGCTTACGGGAACTTTACCGAAATCCAACCGGCCAAAGATTATGTACAAACAGTGGGCACACCGATTGTGATTAAAGCCGATGGATTAGCCGCAGGCAAAGGCGTCATCATCGCACAAAACGAGCAACAGGCATTCGACGCGATTGATGATATGTTAGCTGGCAATAAATTTGGCAATGCAGGCCATCGCGTGGTGGTTGAAGAATTTTTGGTTGGTGAAGAAGCGAGCTTTATCGTGATGGTCGATGGCAAAAATATTCTTCCACTAGCGACCTCACAAGATCATAAAGCTCGCGATAATGGCGATCAAGGACCGAACACTGGTGGAATGGGCGCTTATTCCCCAGCAGCAGTCGTTACTGATGAAATGCACCAGGCGATCATGCAACAGGTGATTATTCCGACCGTTGAAGGCATGGCGAAAGAAGGTAACCCTTACACCGGTTTTTTGTATGCCGGAATTATGATTTCGCCTGAAGGGATCCCAAAAGTATTAGAATACAATTGTCGCTTTGGCGACCCTGAAACACAGCCGATCATGTCTCGATTAAAATCAGATATCACAGAGTTATGTTTAGCTGCCATTGATAAAAAACTGGATCAAACTTCAGTGGAATGGGATGAACGCTTTGCAGTCGGCATTGTGATGGCGGCGGGTGGTTATCCGGATAGCTATGCCAAAGGAAAAATAATTTCTGGTTTAGATAATCACATAGAAAATACCAAAGTCTTTCACGCTGGTACCCAACTTAAAAATGATCAAGTACTGACCTCTGGTGGACGGGTACTTTGTGTGGTCGCTTTGGCTGATTCGGTCACCGCCGCTCAATCTTTGGCTTACGATAGAGTTAAAACCATTAATTGGGAAAATGTTTATTATCGTGATGATATCGGTTATCGAGCAATTGCCAGAGAAGTTTAATCGCTAAAATTATCACTGTCGTTTAATAGTTTTTCCAGGTCTTTAATTTCTAAAGGCTTGGAAAAAAGATTACCTTGAGCAAAATCAACTTCTGCCTGTCTTAAAAATTCAAACTGCTCCGTTGTTTCGATACCTTCTGCAACGGTTTTCAAATTGAGCGATTTGGCTAAAGAAACAATGGTTTGCACGATCGCATCATCTTCAAGGCTTAAACCTATTTTGGAAACAAAACTCATATCTATTTTTAATTTATCGATCGGCAATTGACTTAAGTATTTCAAAGACGAATAACCCGTTCCAAAGTCGTCTAAGGCCAAATCGATCCCCATACCATCTAGTTTTTCAAAGATCCTTCTGGCTTTTTCAGTATCTTCCATCAATATTGTTTCAGTCAATTCAAACTCCAGAAGATGGACGATGGATGGAAATTTTCTGGCCAAGTCTTGCACAAAAAGAATAAAGCTTGCATCATAAACATGACAAGCCGATAAATTAAATGCGAGAGTAATTTTATATCCCAAATCGTTCCACTCCAGCAGTTTTTGCATGGCGCTTTGTAATAAACTTTCAGTGATTGGAATAATCAGGCCTAGCTCTTCTGCCACCGGTATAAACGTAGATGGCGAAATCATTTCACTGGACGCTCTCTCCCAACGGGCAAGAGCTTCGACTCCTCGTAATTTTCCAGTCGCAATATCGAACTGAGGTTGATAAACTAGATAAAACTCATTTTTTTCGACCGCATGCCTGAGTTTATTTTCGATATCCAGACGATGTCTTGCCGCGCGGTTCATATAATTTTCAAAATATTGAAAATTATTTCTTCCATCGTTTTTCGCATGGTACATAGCAATATCAGCATGCTTTAAAAGAGTGGCCGCATCACTGGCATCTTGTGGATAAATGGATATGCCGATACTGGCGGAAATCATCACTTGATGATCATTCAGCCTGATCGGAATTTTCATTTTATGCAAAATATCCTGAGCAATGCGATTGATCGAAGTCACGCTGACGATATCTTCAAGCATCACCACAAACTCATCACCCCCGATCCTGGCTATCGTATCATCTTCACGAATTGTCGAGGTTAATATATTGGCTGCTTTAATTAAAAGCAGGTCGCCAATATCATGCCCGAGGGTGTCGTTAATTTGTTTAAATCGATCCAGATCAACAAAAAATACCGCCAACTGTTTTTCATACCGATTACAATGTTTAATCGCATGACTAATGCGTTCCAATAACAGAGTTCGGTTTGGTAAATTGGTTAACCCGTCATAGTTCACCAACTTTTTTAGCTCAGATTCAGCGCCTTTTTGTTGACTAATATCGGACATGGAAAAAACAAAATACTGATTGAAATCATTGCCCACAAAAGTGGTAGCATTAATTAATACAGGTATTTTTTCGGCATTATCCTGAACGATTTCAGCCTCACCTTCCCAATGATTCCGTTGATCGATTTCGACAAACATTTCAGCCACCAGCTCGCGGTTGTATGGCGAAGTAATAAAATACTCTAAACCACAATCAATCATACTGCTAGTGGTATAACCTGAAATGGTTTGAAATGCCTTATTGACCGCAATAAGTTTTTTTTCACTATTCAGGATAATGATAATGTCACGGCTATTTTCAAACGCTTTTGAATAGAGTCCGATCTGCTCAGTGGCTTCCTGTTGCTTCGTTATATCAGTATATGTTCCGGTCACCCGTATTGGATTTAGTTCTTCATCAAACTCAGAGACCATCGCAATATCACGATACCATAGCCATTCGTGATTAGACTTTTGCATCCGGTAGATCACGTCAAAGACTTTATTTTCTCCCCTCAAAAACTCACGCCAGGTCGAAAGAACGTTATTTTGATCTCTAAAATGTATAGCGGATAGACGTTCTTTGAACGAAACCGTTTTTTCCTGATTTTCATTTGGCTCACTAACCAGTCGCGGCTCATAAACCATATTGTTTTTGGAATGCCAATCCCATAAACCGCTATTGCCGCCTTTCAGGGCGAGACTCAAACGTTCTTCACTTCGTCTAATGCGTAAATGGGTGTGTTCCTTTGCCAGAGTTATTTTGCGATATCTAATCCAGCTTAAGCTAATCACCAGGACTAAAATGGCCAGGTAGGCTGAAATGGCTATTTTTGAAAACCAGGGTGCCGGATAACTAATAATAGTAAGCCTCACCGGTTTTGATTCGCGGCCATGGTGATAACCAATAGCACTAATAAAAAGCTGACTCTGACCAACTTCAAAGGTCGGAAAAAAAAGCTCACTGTTATCAATAAAAGTTTTCTCAATATGGGTATCGCCCTCTACCCAGTATTGATATTTAACTTGCTCCGGTTTGTCTAGCAGTAGTGCCGAAAACTCTATTTTTAGTCCAAAATCATCATGGAATAGCTCCACTTGCGAATTATCAAAATTAGAATACTGACGTTCAACAGGTTTAGACAATAACGATACCTGGTTGATATGAACAGCTATTTCTGGCTCTATCTGACTGGCCATTTGATAGGGATCGATGCGAAATGCCCCCTTGACGCTGCCGAGATAAACCTCGCCATTTTCCAGTAACAGGCTGGTGTTAAAATTAAACTCACTGGTGATAAAGCCATCGTTACTGCCAAATTTTGTCACTGCATAATTGTTTGGGTTAATCTTCAGTAAACCTTTATTGGAAATAGCCCAGATATTACCTTTTTTGTCTGGGAATATATCCATTACCGAATTGGCGTTGATAGACAGTTCGCTGATAAAATGAATTTCCTCCCCAGTATTAGCGTCAAGCACATAAATACCAAATCCCGGATAACTTAGCCAAAGTTTTTCGTCGTCTCGGTATAAGCCTGCCACAGAGGTATTATGCACTCCCTCGCCTGGAAGCTGATGAAAAAGCGTCACCAGGTTAGAGTCTCGCGAGTACTTCCATAATCGATCGTTCCCACTGACAAAAAACTCATCGCCGCTACCGGTTGCGGTGTCAAAAAAACCATAAAAAACCATTGATTCATCGCCACGTTTTTCAGTGGACTCGATCGGCGAAACCTTATTTTGTGAAAGGGAATAATCAAATATTCCTTCAGGCGTCACGATGGCCAGGTTATCTTGAGTAATAAAATAAAGTTGCACGGCATCCCCGCTAAATATTTTTTTATCGGTCTCGGGGAAAATGAGTTGTTCTTTTTTGAGGGTTTTCTCATCGAAAACTTGAATCCCCTCAAAGGTATTAAGCCAGAGCTTGCCTTTATTACTGGCGATCGAATAAATAGTGCTGCCACTATAGATTTGTTTTTCGGCGGGATTCACAAAATGACGAGTGGTTTTATCGGTTTGCTGGTTGTATTGGGTCAGCCCGTTATTAGTTGCGATCCAGATAACCTCAGAGTCCTCAGAGGTTCGATGAATATCCAGCACCATATCATGGCTCAGTCGCGAGTCCTCTGCACCTTTTGTCCATAAATGCTTTTTAATGGCAGTATTCGGATGCCATTTAAACAAACCATCGGATTGAGAGCCAAACCACAAATTGCCTTCACGATCTTCAATCATCGCAACGATATCATCATCACTGGTATTAAAGGGAGTGTCTGAAAACTTAAACACCAGGGTCAGCTGATCGTCTTGATTTAGCTTAAATAAACCTTGATTGGTCGCCAGCCAGAAAAAATCTGACTTTTCAATTATTTGCCAAATATTCAGTTCAGCAACCACTAACTTTCCTAAATAAGCCTCTGTGGTTGTCGCTAAAGATTGTCGGTCTATCATATATAAACCTTCAACCGTTCCAACCAATAACTGATTATTTTTGCTCAAATGTAATTTTTTGACGTTATTTTGATCTTCCGATAACAGCGCAGACCCGGTGTGTTTTATTAAATTGATCTGGTTAGTTTTTTGATTGAGCGAATAAAGCCCATTGCTGGTAGCAATCAATAACACATCATCGATCAACAAAAGATCTCTGATAATATGCATTTTTTCCGGATCCTCAAACAGCTCCGACACCGATAGAATAAAATCAAACTTATCCTTATTGCGGTTATAAAAATAGATTTCCCTGAAACTCGATATCCACAGATCCTGGTGACTATCTTCGATGATTTTATTGAATACCGCATATTCCAATTCATAGTCATTGGGCGCTTCAAGCGAGATAGCGGTCAATTGATTATTATTTTTATCCAGCACATAATTATTTTTGGGATCCGCGCCAATCCATATCAAACCAGTGGAATCCTGCCAGATAAACTCGATGGAATTAACCGCTAAAATGTTATTGGGGCTGGCTAAGGTGGTCATTCGATACCCATCGTAGCGATTCAGTCCTTCGGAAGTGCCTACCCACAGATAACCTTCATTATCTTGCATAATCCCGATGATCGTATTCTGGGTTAAACCTTTTTCGGTATTAAATTGAGAGAGTTTTACATAGTTTTCAGCACTGACGCTCAAAACAGCGCACAGTGAAAATAAATAGAGGAATGAGGTAATTTTATTAAAACAACACGACATAGCTTTAATTTTTTTTGACAGGAAGCAAAATTATAACAGTTGTAGAGCCTTTTGATCAGAGATAATTTTCTTTACTCTCAATAGGTTATTAG
>JAUUYO010000314.1 GCA_030590405.1 Kangiellaceae bacterium | reverse complement strand
TCCCTGTGTGATGGTACCCGGCGAATAGAAGGTGTCTGGAAAAATCGTACTAAAACCTATGATATGCGTGGCAAAAAATTCTGCGTTGTAATGGCCGGTAATCCTTATACCGAATCTGGAGAAGCTTTTCAAATTCCGGATATGTTGGCTAATCGCGCAGATATTTATAATCTGGGTGATGTGCTGGGTGGAAAAGAAGAAGTGTTTGCTTTGAGTTATATCGAAAACTCGCTAACCTCTAATCCTATTTTAGCGCCGCTAGCGACTCGCGAAATGTCGGATGTGTATAAATTTATCGATATGACAAACGGGATGAATATTGCGGCTACTGATCTATCACATCAATACAGTGGCGCAGAAATAAAAGAGATAGTGGCAGTTTTAGATAAAATGCAGCAAGTGCAAAAAGTTGTCTGGAGCGTCAATCGACAATATATTGCGGCGAGTTCGCAGGATGATAAATATCGAACCGAACCCACTTTTAAGCTGCAAGGCTCTTATCGAAATATGAATAAAATGGCCGAAAAAATATCAGCCATAATGACCGATGATGAAATTCGTCGGTTGATTGACGATCATTATTTGGGCGAGTCACAGTTATTAACCAATGGTACAGAAGCCAACTTATTAAAATTGGCTGAGTTAAGAGACTGTCTAACCGAAGATGATGCAAAACGCTGGCAAGCAATAAAAACGGACTTTATGCGTAATAAAGCCATGGGCGGTGACGATGCCGATACCGGTGCGAAAATCGTAGTTCAATTAAATGATTTAGTCAGCGGGATTAATGCCTGGCGTAGTGCGGCTGAATTACAAGCGATTGAGGTTTCAGAAAATTTTGATGAAACAGATGATACTTCAATTATTGAAGATCACAGCCAGGTGGCCGATGCTATCAATCGTCTTGCGGTTAGCTTTGTCGAATCTCAAGCGGCTGTATCAGCGCAACATTCTAAACATGTGAGTCGGGAATTATCCGGTGTGTTAGAAAAGACCTTATTTCCATTAATCAAAGTGATGGGGGGAAAATTGGATCTGGATCTTGGCACTCATGACAGAATGACAGAAATCAGTGATAAATTGAATTTAATCTCCCAGAAAACCAAACCTGTGACCAAGCCGGAAGAGCGGTAAAAACAACTAACGAGAAGAAAACAAATTAGCAATTATGGGCAATATCAGCATACAAAGAAAACACCAGTTATCTATTCAACAATTAAAGCTCAAGATTGATGCAATAATGCTCGATATAAAAGATAATATTGAGTTTCAGTCTGAGTGGGAAACAGAAAAAAAATTTTTTTTTCGAAGAAAAGGCGCTAAAGGAAGCATCGAAATTACTGATTCAAGTTTCGATCTTAACTTAAATTTAGGGATCATGTTTAGAGTGCTTAAAAATCAGATTGAACAGCAAATTATAACTGTTGTCGATCAGCGTTTAGCGTAACAAAAAAATTAGAGAGTGGTTAGCTGAGCACCTTTTCTGGGACAAAATTTGACCGTACAAGAAGATAAAACGTAACTATTCAACGAGTGTATTTTATTGGTGACTGGCTCTTGGTGAGATCGGCGTCCCCGCCTCCTACCTTAATGGCGAAAATATGCTGAAAATTACGATAAAACAATATTATTTGTGGTGGTGGATGCCAGGCGTATTCCATTACTTAAAAAATTGTGTTGAAAATAGACCCCAAAGTCTTGATGATTGTGATGGAAGCATCCGAGACGATGGAGCCCAGTTGAAAAAGCTGATTTAACCGTTTAAACACACTAAACAGGCTTCTGCTTAAGTCCGTCATTGCACTTTTTGAGCAAAAAATCACCAAAAACAATGCTTTCATGGGCAATTACGAGTAGAATACGCGCCTTTATTTATGTCGGTGAATTTAAACTTTGTTTGGTTCAATCGACAACCCGTTATTTTTGAGGCATCAGCCAGTGATTAGTAAGTTAAGAAACATCGCGATTATCGCTCACGTCGACCATGGTAAAACAACCTTGGTTGATGAACTTTTAAAACAGTCTGGAACGCTGGTAACTCGTGGCGATGCTACTGAAAGAGTGATGGATTCTAACGATTTGGAAAAAGAGCGTGGCATCACGATCTTGTCTAAAAATACCGCGATCAAATGGAACGATTATCGGATTAATATTGTAGATACCCCGGGACATGCCGATTTTGGCGGTGAAGTTGAACGAATTATGTCAATGGTTGATTCGGTATTGTTATTGGTCGATGCCGTTGATGGACCAATGCCACAAACTCGATTCGTTACCCAAAAAGCCTTCGCTCAAGGGCTTAAGCCAGTGCTTGTTGTAAACAAAATTGACCGTCCGGGCGCTCGTCCTGATTGGGTCATCGATCAAATTTTTGATTTATTTGACCGACTTGGCGCGACCGATGAGCAATTAGACTTCCCAATTATTTATGCTTCTGCCCTCAATGGCTATGCCTCAACTGAAGATACGGTGAGAGATGGCGATATGAATCCGTTATTTGAAGCGATTATTGAGCATGTAGAAGCGCCAAAAGTTGAAGTCGATGGCCCTAGCTTAATGCAGATCACTTCTTTGGATTACTCAAGCTATGTTGGCGCAATTGCGGTTGGCCGAGTGACTCGCGGAAAAATCAAAAAGAATCAGATATTGACCAGCATCGATGCCGAAGGTAAAACTCGTCGGGTCAAAGTCGGCCAAGTATTAGGTTATATGGGTCTGGAAAGAAACGAAATAGAAGAAGCCAGCGCGGGCGATATCATCGCGATTACTGGTATTGGTGAGCCAAATATTTCAGATACATTGTGTGACCCCGACAATGTTGAAGCCATGATACCGCTGAGCGTTGATGAACCAACC
>JAUUYO010000207.1 GCA_030590405.1 Kangiellaceae bacterium | reverse complement strand
CGTTGACTTTTGTTTGCTCAGTGGCGACGATCCAACGGCCTATGAGTTTATCATGAGCGGCGGGGTAGGGGTGATCACCGTTACCGGCAATGTAGTACCCGATAAAATGAGTCAGTGGTGTAATTTGCTGCTGGAGGGAGAAAGGGTTGAGTCGCAAGCTATTTTTGACAATTTGATGCCGTTACATGAGGCGATGTTTGTTGAATCTAATCCGATACCAGCAAAGTGGGCTTTGAACAAACTGGCAAAAATTGAATCCGGGATTCGTTTGCCTTTAACTCAGCCATCAATCGGCGCGCAGCAACGTATAAAAAGAGCGATGCAACAGTGCAGTATTTTATAAAATTTGGAGTGAACTCTTGAGTTTGATTAAGTTAAGTCTTTTAGTGTTGTTAACCCTTCTGGTAAGTGGCTGTGGATATATTTACGGCGAAGATGGTCTAATTAAAAGCCGAAAATATGATTATATAACTGCTAAGCAATCTAAACCGCTGGAAATTCCACCTCCTTTATCACACAAAGATAAAGCGGATTTTACCCATTTACCAAACATTGGTGAGCAAGGCAAAAAGGGACTTTATGGAAAACAGCTAGGGCAAGCGGCCCCCATTCAACTGTTAGCGGTTATGGAAAACACCCGAGTAGATAAAACTTCGGTTGCACCTGCGGTGCTGATCATCGACAGGCTGGAGTTTATTTGGCAAACTGCCACTAAATTTCTTGAAGAGCATAATGTGGCTACCAGTATTCTTGATAAAGAAAAGCGAGTGATCATTAGTCGCTGGTTGGCGATTGAAGATGGGGGGGTCTGGTTGGGATTAGATGGCAGTGAAGAGCCCGATCTAATCAGAGCAAAATATAAAATATCAATTGTTCAAGGTGAAATGAAAGGTGAGCATAAACTCACAGTGGAACGGATCGCTAGTCAAGTAAGGCTAGATGATGATGAGAGTTGGTCGGATAAACTGGTTACCTGGCAAGAATCAGCCGACATGATGAATCTATTGTTGAGTTATTACGATACCAGAATTCGTCATCAGGAAGCGCGTCACCAACAGCAAATCATGGCGGGATTCAAGGTGGAGCTAGGCCAGGATGCTGACGGCAACGCTGCGTTGTTAACTTCTGCTAAAGAAACATTGGTATGGGAGAAAATCCCGAAAGTGATGAAAGAATTAGGTTTTACGATTATTGATAGAGATACCAGGCAAAAGACTTATTTTATGGAATATCACGCGCCTGAACAGGGCTTTTTTGCATCTCTGTTTGAAGGTGGTACAGCACAGCTTCCACTGGAAGATGGAGCTTTTCAGATGACTGTGGGTGAGAACGGCGATCAGCGTAGCATAACCTTTAAAGATGCTCAGGGAGTAGGGATCGAGGCTGATATATTAGTTAAACTTTATCCTGATTTGAGCCGGTTATTTGGCGACCGGCGTTAGTGCCCCAAAACAGACTGTATTTGCCAGTCAATAATTCTATCCGGTTTTGCTCCCTGGGGTCCGGGAGCAAAGGTAATGCGACTTTGTTCGCCTTTGGCACAACGGTTATTCTGATAGATTGCGGTTTTAGTACAAGGGAAACTGTTCGCCGATTAGCGTTGAAAAACCTTTCGCCACAGCAAATATCAGCGATTTTGGTTACCCATGAGCACGCAGATCATGTTGCCGGGGTTGCCAGCCTTTCCAACAAATATTCAATCCCTGTTTGGTTAAACAAAGGTACCAGTTTGCACAAAAAATGTGCCACCATCAAATCTAAAAAGCTCTTTAATAGCCATCAGCCGTTTCAATTAGGCGACTTTTGTATTACGCCGGTTGCTGTGCCCCATGATTCGCGAGAGGCCAGCCAGTTTGTGCTAACCGCTGCGGAGCAATCCGTCGGCCTGTTGACAGATGTTGGCCATATTACCAGCCATATTGTCGATATTTACTCAGTATGCGACGCTCTGCTTTTAGAATTTAATTATGAGCATCAACGGCTTATGCAAGGCCGCTATCCTCACGCACTTAAAAAAAGAGTATCTGGCGGGTTAGGTCATTTATCTAATCAACAAGCGTTGGAAATGTTGACCAGGATGGATTTTTCCAGGTTACGTAAAATAGTGGCGATGCATATGAGCGAAGAGAATAATTGCCAGGAGTTAGTGGCTGACAAGCTCAAAAGGCTAACCGAAGACCAGCCAATCAGCTATTTTCTGGCCAGTCAGGCCGAAGGATTCGACTGGTTGGATCTATCTAGAGCTGGATAAGTAAATATTCTTCTATCCCTACTCACTACTCCGTCAGGGTAAAGCTGAGTGGAACCTCAAATTCAAATTCATTCATTTTTAGCTCATTTGGAATTTGTGGAAAAGGCTCTGCTTTACGTACCATTTTTAATACGGCTCGATCAAGGAGCCTGGAGCCGGAACGCTGAATAATTTTATTTTCCAGTAGTTCACCGTTCTTATCAATTTTTACCAGTACCGTCACTTCACCCTGTATGCCTTTGATGAGGGCTTTCTTTGGGTAAGACTGGACTGCTCTAATATTATTTATCAGTTCTCGAGAATAGGAACCACTAATCAGATCGGCATCAAAGAATTCTTCTTCAGGGATATCTAAC
Organism: Kangiellaceae bacterium; assembly: GCA_030590405.1. Lineage (GTDB taxonomy): Bacteria > Pseudomonadota > Gammaproteobacteria > Enterobacterales > Kangiellaceae. The sequence continues at coordinate 3,399 of JAUUYO010000207.1, read as the reverse complement.
TTGGCAACTTTTGTACCTGAAACAGGTGTTTTTTGGACTGGCTTTTTTTTAGGTTTTCTGTTAGTCGCTTTATTACTGGCTGGCTTTTTGTTTTGCTTTGAAATGGGGATCGGCTTTGTCTTAATCAGCTCGTCAAGTACCAGCTTCGGTTGGATTTTGGCGATTTTACTATCAGGTAATTGCAAGTCTGTTGTCAATTTTTCTACTGTTCTTTTCTTTTTTTCGGTTGTCGGTTTCGCCTTTGCCACCACATTTTTCTTTTGGTTATTGCTGTTTTTTTTAGGGACGGCCTTAGTTGCAGGTTTAAATTCTTCAGTCTTGGCAACGGTGGTTTCAGGTTTTATTATCTCCGCTTTGTCAGCATCAAACCTGCCAATTTTTGGTTGAATATTATTATATTGGGTGATTAGTTGTTCGTTTAGTGGGCCTTTGTTGTTACCCGTAATACCCACTTTAAAGTCCTTGGTAGGAGGGATACTGCCTAACCAGACATTAAGTAATAATTTGTAGAAATCTAAATTAGGGATGGTTAAAAATAAAGTCTTGTTGAGATAGATACTAGTGCCGGATACCGGTTCAAAATCAATATTTAACTCATCCCCTGCTAACATTGCTCGCTTGAATATTCTGGCAAACTGTACAATTTCTTTAGTCATTGGTTGCCAATCGCTTTTAGGGTTATTCATAGCGATCCGTTGTTTCCAAAGCCTGGCCATTTTCCTGTTAGAGTATTTCGTTATAAATTTCAAACTCATTCTCTTACTGGTTGCGGAGTCTAGTATCTGGTTAGTGTTGGTGACATTTTCTGGCGCGAAAAGCGCACCAACGTAGATATCATTGCGCTGTTCTTGATGGATGCTGATACCAAAAAGCTCGAGGTTGTCGCCGTTTGTTAATGTGGTCTCTAACGCGCTCACTTGAGCAACTTGCAGAGTGAGCAGGCATCCTAATAGAAATACAATATGAAACGTTTTTGACAGACCTGGGACAGGGGGGGGTAACATCTTTGCTTTGGCTCCAGTATTATTATTTTTCATCGGATACAGCATTCCTATATACAGGCTTTCTGATTCAAAATACTTGTATAACACTATCATAATAAGGTAAAAGGCTATTTCTGTGCAAGTATAAAAATCTCACATATCTCGTAGTTATAAGTAAATTCCCATAAATCAGGTTCGATCTTAGCCATTTCAACAGGTTTGTTAACTTTGTCCTTCAAACGATTGAATTACATTGATATTCATTTGGAGAGATTTGCCTATTTCCTTTAGCTTGTATATGATGAAGCGCTGTCTTCAGTTCATGAGATACTAAAAAAACAAGAAAACCCCGCTTTTCTAAGCGTTGAACTGAATTACTGATATGTTTGCTGAGGTGAATAATAAGGGCTAAAAGGAGCAATAAAAACCAGCCAGATAATTGCCTTCTTACTCAATGGAATGATAGCAAAATCAAACTAATGTATAAGAGGTCGCTAGCAAGTGAAAAATTCATTAACCGTTCTGATGATAGTATCCTGTCTGTTGTCAGGGATTTCAGTTCAAAGTGCAGAAACTGAAAATCAAAATATTCTCAAAGAAATCAAAATTCTGGATCGTCCCTTAATTCCAACTGGATACGGCCTTACCAAATTGCTTAAAAAAGACTACTATTTAGGTCAACTTTCTATCGATAAATCGGCAATCTACCGCACTCCTGAAGATCTGGTCTTTATTGATGCTGCCAAACGCATGGAATTCAAATTTGTATCGGATCGCAAGATGTCGGGTCGAACCTTTGGTAGGCAATTGGCTGAAAGTATGAAAATCAACAATGACTCTAAGACATTAAAAGAGAGTATGGTTAAGATTAAGAAATTTATTAGCTTTTTTAAGCGTAATATCAAAAAGGGCGATGTTATACGCTTCGATTACCACGGAGATTTTGGCACCAGGGTTTATTTGAATAAAAGATTATTGGGAGAAATATCTTATTCGCTCGACTTATACCGCTGTGTGATCAGTATCTGGCTCGGAGAAAGGCCACCTTCGGCTAAATTTAAATCGGGCTTGCTCGGACAAAATGGCGACGAGTATGCGATTGAGTTACAGCAGCGTTATGAGTCAATATAAATCACCTCTAGTAAACTATCTCTATTAAACCATCTCTGGCCCCACGAAAGGATGGTAGGGTCAATCTGGTTTTACCAAAATTTCTTTCTATTCAGTTATTGTGATAAAAACAGGCAGTGCCTTGAGCAAATTCTGAGCGATAAATAAACTTTATAGTTTATTTCAATTATTCTTATTGAAATCCTAAATTTGGAAGCTAAACTATCATCGTGTATCTTTCACTTTTCAAATATTACTTCAAAATCAAATCTACAAATAAACAGGAGAACAAAATGGGCGTATTAGTTGGCCGACAGGCACCAGATTTTACCGCAGCAGCCGTTATGGGAAATGGCGAAATTGTTGATGACTTTAATTTTAGTAAGGCAACCGAAGGCAAGATGGCAGTGGTGTTCTTTTATCCACTTGACTTTACTTTTGTATGCCCGTCTGAACTAATTGCTTTTGACCATCGCTTGAAAGATTTTACCGACAGAGGCGTTGAAGTGATAGGTGTTTCAATTGATTCTCAATTTTCACATAATGCATGGCGTAACACTGCAATCAATGATGGCGGTATTGGTCAGGTAGGCTATACCTTAGTCGCCGATGTTAAGCATGAAATTTGTCAGGCATTTGACGTTGAACATCCATCTGCCGGGGTAGCATTCCGTGGTTCTTTTTTAATCGATCAAGATGGTCAGGTACGTCATCAAGTGGTCAATGACCTACCTCTAGGTAGAAATATCGATGAAATGCTGCGGATGGTTGATGCGCTTAAATTCCATCAGGAACATGGTGAAGTCTGTCCTGCTGGTTGGAGTGAAGGTGATAAAGGAATGGATGCATCTCCAGATGGCGTTGCTAAGTACCTTTCGGAAGAAGCTGATAAATTATAATCACTAAAAATCATCAGTAACCTGAAAAGTCGGCTTGTTCCGACTTTTTTGTGCCTGAATTTGGTACAAGTTCACAGTTTATCGAGTGTTACCAGTTAATCTCTGTCTAAATATGCTAAATTACAGTCAAGAAAGTGGCCTTTTTATTCAGGTTTCCTTTTGTAATCTTTTTAGGAGACAAAGTATGTTAGCCATAAAACGTCGATTTATATCCATTTTATCTTTTATTTTTTTTGCTGTTCTTATCAATTCTCAATCGCTTACAGCGGCTGTGCCAGATGAAGTCCAGGCCATATTTATCGTTAACTGTCTTACCGGGTGCCATGATGATGCAAACCAGAGAGGAGGGTTATCGTTAGACAACGCCGATGTTTCAGAGGCTTCATTAGTCGATGTTAACGCTATCT
>JAUUYO010000150.1 GCA_030590405.1 Kangiellaceae bacterium | reverse complement strand
CAATGAAGCGGCAGAATTACTTCAAAAAGAACGAAGGAAATTATTTAATCAGATCTTTGAACCCGATAGAAATATGGCTTAAATGACTCCACTTCTTTCAGACTCATTTGTTAATTGGAATATACTGACCACAGGTATTCCGCGATATTTATCGAACACTTTAAAGACATTGCCGATCCACGCCTTAATCGAAGACAATTACACAAATTGGATGACATCTTCTTCATAGCCTTATGTGCCGTAATTTGTGGCTGTGATGGGTGGGTGGGTAGCAATTGAAAAATAGAAGTCTTTCAGCTAAATATGGCTTGATCAGCAAACTCAGCTATTTACCAATACGGCCAGATAGACTTATACTAAGGCTATACACATTATCGATTCAAAAGCAGGAATAAGCCGTCGCAATGCAGAATCAAAATTTATTAGTCATTTCCGCCATAGCGCCCAACAAACCAGGCATTGTCAACGAAATCACTGAGCTGATCACTTATTGCGGCTGTAATATCCAACAAAGTAAAATGAAGGCGATGGGAAATACCTTTAGCCTGGTTTTAATGGCATCGGGGGAATGGAACGCGATTGCTAAACTCGAACATATTTTACCCAGCAAGGCACCGGCCTGGGGCATGACAACCATGCTACAACGGACCGAAGTGCAACCACCAAGACCTAATAAACTCCCCTACCGAGTTAAGATTGTTGCGTTGGATAACCCCGGTATCACCAAAGAAGTCACTGCGTTTTTTGCCGAGCAAGATATTAATATTCGAGAAATGAGTTGCGATACCTTTGAGGCCCAACATACCGCTGCCCCAATCGTGGAAATAAAACTGACCATTGGGGTTTCAACTGATGTTCCAATTTCTTCCCTTAGAGAAAATTTTGATACTTTTTGTAAAAAACTCAACCTGGATGCATCGTTAGAACCAATAACTAAATAAGTCAGGATATTGCCACACCGCAAGAGCCTTACGATGAGCATTTACAAAATAACAGTCTACAATATAGTTAAATCGTTACTTTATGTCTAATTCATAGCAAAAGGAAAATACGCCCTGATGAATATCGGTGATAAAACGCCCAAATTGTCATTATCCGCAACCAATGACAAGACCATCGACCTGAGCAAGATCAAAAACAAAAATATCGTCGTTTATTTCTATCCTAAAGACAGTACTCCCGGTTGTACTACTGAGGGGCAAAATTTCAGAGACCATCATAAAAACTTTGAGTCATTAGACACTGTTATCTTTGGCGTTTCTCGAGACTCAATTAAGTCACACGAACGCTTTAAAGAAAAACAGGAATTTCCGTTTGATTTGATCTCCGATCCGGATGAATTATTATGTAAGGCTTTTGACGTTATAAAACTTAAAAAACTTTACGGTAGAGAGTACATGGGCATTGAACGAAGCACTTTTTTGTTCAATAAAAAGGGTGAACTCGTTAACCAGTGGAGGAAAATAAGAGTTAAAGGTCACGTAGATTTAGTTCTAGAAACAGTAGCTGATTTAATATAACAAGTATTTCGATTTACTTTGCGTAACACCCTGAGCATTCAGGCTTTAATGGATAAAACCAGGAGCTTGAATAAATCACTGAACTGTTAAATCTGATTTAATCAAGCAGAGCTATTTAAGAGGTAAAGCATGACAAATTCAAACTCAGAACCCAAAAGACTTTTTGTATTAGATACCAACGTGCTGATGCACGATCCCACTTCAATTTTTCGATTTGCCGAGCATGATATTTACATCCCGATGGTAGTGCTTGAAGAGCTGGACAACGGCAAAAAGGGCCTGTCAGAAGTCGCCCGAAATGTTCGCCAGGTTTCACGCTATTTCGACCAGTTAATGAGTTCTTCCGGTGAGCCACAAATTAAAGCAGGCATTCCGATTGGCAACTCGCCTTACCTCCCGCCAGAAGAGCGCACTAATGGCCATTTATTTTTTCAGTTAGCTAACTTTGAAATGAACGCGCTGCCCGATGGACTGGCAAGTAGTAAAGTCGATAACACCATTGTCGGTATCGCGCTGGCGTTGCAGGAACAAGATAAAGACACTCAAGTGACTCTGGTTTCAAAAGATATCAACCTGCGGATCAAAGCAAAAATCCTTGGGGTGCATGCTGAAGATTATTTTAACGATCAGGTGATGGATGATTTAGAAAACCTGTTCACTGGCCAGGCTGAATTGCCCGACGATTTTTGGGCAAACCACAATAAAGATATGCAATCCTGGAAGGAAGAAGGTCAGACTTTTTATACCATCAAAGGTCCATTGGTTAAGGAATGGAACGTTAATCTATTTATTCATCTAAACGATAGTTCTGGATTTAGTGCGATTGTGCGTGAAGTAAACGATGATCAAGCCACCATTGAGCTAGCGATGGATTATCAGTCATCAAGCCATTCTATATGGGGGATCGTTGCGAGAAATCGTGAGCAAAGTTACGCGCTCAACCTGTTAATGGATCCGGAAATTGATTTTGTCACCTTACAAGGAACTGCCGGTACCGGCAAAACACTCTTGGCATTGGCTGCGGCTTTAGAGCAAACCGTTGAAACCAAGCGCTACAATGAAATTATCGTCACCCGCGTGACCATTCCTGTCGGAGAAGATATCGGATTTTTGCCCGGAACTGAAGAAGAAAAAATGAACCCCTGGATGGGTGCCTTTACTGATAATCTGGAAGTGCTCTCCCCTGCTCAATCGAATGATGATTGGGGACGACAGGCCACTCAAGATATATTGCAAAAATGGTTAAAGATCCGCTCGCTTAATTTTATGCGTGGTCGAACCTTTATCAATAAATTTGTGATCATTGATGAAGCGCAAAACTTAACTCCTAAGCAAATGAAAACCCTGATTACTCGAGCCGGTCCTGGAACCAAAATGGTTTGTCTTGGCAATGTTGGACAAATTGATACGCCCTATTTAACCGAATCGAGTTCAGGGATCACTTATGTGGTCGATCATTTTAAGAGTTGGAATTTCGGTGGACATATAAAATTGCAGACTGGTGAGCGTTCTCGTTTGGCAGATTTTGCCTCAGAGCATTTGTAACGTTTTGGATAGGAGATAACCTTTAAGTAGGACAGGCATCCTACCGGGAATTCGATGGCTGGGCTTAATAATTTTTTAAATTCTAACCCCATCGCAAATTTTAAGTTTTTCCCGGCGGGACGCCGATCCTACAAATAATTTGTAAGACTTGAAACTTGCAATTTAACTAACCCCCTTCACACAATGTTCAACCCGATATTCTTTTTAACATTTTCAATCACAATATAGGTGTGGGTTTGCGAAACACCAGGCAACTCGGCAATCACTCCGAGGATCGCCCGATAATGCTTCATATTGCGTAAACAAAGCTTTAACAAATAATCAAAGCCCCCTGCCACCATGTCACATTCAATCACTTCTTTAAAAAAGACGATTTCTGACTGAAAAAGTTTAAACGCGTTATTCGTGGTTTTATCTAAGGTCACGGTGACATAGGCAAACATATCGTACCCAAGTTTCTCCGGACTCAGCAGGCTGACATACCCTTTAATAAAACCCGCTTTTTCCAGTCGTTTAACCCTGTCCAAACAGGGGCTTGGGCTTAAATGGATGCGTTTAGATAGTTCTTTGTTAGATATTCTGGCATTACTTTGCAGCTCTCTTAAAATGTGTTTGTCCGTTTTATCGAGAATGAGCGACATTATTAAATACCGTTGAAACCTTAGTGTGCGAGATATAATACCGCAAAATGTTATTATTAGACAATTAATACGGAATATTTTGCCCTATAATTCGGATTAATCGTTGTTCGCTATTTGCGCTATATTATCGGAGAAGCTGTTATGCTATTCAATTACCCTCAAACACCTTGCAGTGCTACCCGTCAAAAAATCCGAGATTTTTATCGTGCCGATGAAATCAATGTGGTTAATTACCTGCTACCGCTCGCCGAAACAGGGGTTCGCGCAAGAACCCGCACCTGGGAGCGTGCCCGCCAGCTGATCATTGAAATTCGCAAACAGCAACAAGGCAAAGGTGGTGTTGACGCGCTGTTACAAGAATTCGCGATCTCCACCGAAGAAGGCATCGTGTTGATGTGTCTGGCCGAAGCGCTGCTGCGGGTTCCGGATAAAAAAACCGCCGACGATCTGATCCGGGATAAGCTAAAAGATGGCGACTGGTTATCCCACGTCGGCAATAGCGGTTCGATGTTTGTCAATGCTTCCTCCTGGGGTTTACTGCTTACCGGTAAAATAGTGAACTATCGAGATAAGAAAAAAATCAATCAATTTGGCGCACTTAAGCGAGTTGTTGGGAGACTTGGGGAACCGACCATCCGCCAAGCTGTAAAGCGATCAATGGAACTGTTAGGTGCCCAGTTTGTGATGGGCGTCAATATCAAAAAGGCGCTTAAGCGCGCCAGAGCAAGCGAGGAAAAAGGCTACACCTATTCCTACGATATGCTTGGTGAAGGTGCGCGCACCATGGCTGATGCTGAACGCTATTTTGAAACTTACCTCAAAGCCATTGAAGAAATTGGCGCGATGGCAAAAGGACAAGGCCCCAGAAAAAGTCCCGGTGTTTCTATTAAGCTTTCTTCCATTCATCCTCGCTATGAATTTTCTCATTTTGAACGGGTACAAACTGAACTGCTCCCGCGATTAAAAACCTTGGCGTTGGCTGCCAAAAAATACGATATCAGTTTAATGATCGATGCGGAAGAAGCAAACCGATTAGATATTTCTCTGGAGGTAATAAAAACCATATTTTCTGATCCAGACCTCGCCGATTGGCAAGGTTTCGGTATGGTGGTTCAGGCGTATCAAAAGCGAGCTATTTTTGTAATAGACTGGATTACTGAATTGAGCAAAAAAACCGGCAAAAGCATGATGGTTCGTTTGGTGAAAGGTGCCTACTGGGATAGTGAAATTAAGGAAACTCAGGCAGAAGGTTATGAAGATTTTCCGGTTTTTACCCGTAAATATTCTTCGGATGTTAGCTACCAGGCTTGTGCCAAAAAATTATTAAATTTACGAGAGTTTACCTACCCTCAATTTGCCTCTCACAATGCCTATACGGTTGCGACTATTTTAGAAATTGACCGCGAAACAGACCATTACATCAATATGGGCGAGAAACATTGCGGATTCGAATTTCAACGCTTGCACGGCATGGGAGAATCCTTATTCGATCAGATCTTACAAGGTGAAAAAGTGCCCTGCCGAATTTATGCGCCGGTCGGCAGTCATGTTGATTTACTCGCTTATCTGGTAAGACGTTTACTGGAGAACGGCGCTAATTCTTCATTCGTCAATAATATCGTCGACGATAAAGTGCCAGTAGAAACCTTATTGACCGATCCCCTTGAAGAAATAATGCGAACCAGAAACAGACGAAATCCGCAAATAGCCAAATCCAGTGAACTGTTTGGAGAATCACGAGAAAATTCAAAAGGCGTGGATCTGACCGATGTTAACCATTTGAGAAACATGCAACTTAATTTGGAAAATTGGCAAAGAGCCAATCAACTTCATCCAGTAGAAGATCTTGAAAGTGAGCAGAGGATAAGAATTGTTAATCCCGCTAATCACAAAAACCTGCTCGCATCGGTCGAAAAAGACACTCCAGAATCGATGTTAGAAAAACTCGAAGGTGCGCAAACAGCCTTTTCGACCTGGTCAAGTATGGGGGTTAATCAAAGAGCTGAATTTTTAATAAAGTTGGCTTCTAACCTGGAATTGTATCAAGATGAATTAATTGCAATATGCATAAAAGAGGCAGGCAAAACACCAGCCGACAGTGTTGCTGAAGTTCGGGAGGCGGTGGATTTTTGCCGCTATTATGCTGCCAATGCAATCCAACTGATGACTAATAACGCGATCGTGCCGAGAGGCGTTGTGTTGTGTATCAGTCCGTGGAATTTTCCACTGGCGATATTCTTAGGCCAGGTTGTTGCAGCGCTGGTGTGTGGTAATACGGTGATCGCCAAACCTGCTGAACAAACCCTTTTAATCGCTAAAAGAGCCTTAGAACTGATGCGCCAATCTGGCCTGCCCTACGGCGTCGTTTCTTTAGTTAAAGCCTATGGCCCCGAGGTTGGAGAGGTTCTGGTTCCCGATGATCGAGTCAAAGCGGTGATGTTCACCGGCTCCACTCAGGTTGGCAATTGGTTGGCGAAAACTTTGGCAATGCGAGGCGGCGACCAAATCCCGCTAATCGCCGAGACCGGCGGACAAAACTGTATGATTGTTGATTCCACGGCTTTACCTGAGCAAGTGGTTGATGATGTCATTTCTTCAGGTTTTCAGAGCGCTGGACAAAGATGCTCGGCACTTAGAGTATTATTTTTACAAGAAGAAATTGCTGAGTCGGTCATTGAAATGATTATCGGTGCGATGCAGGAATTAACCGTCGGCGATCCAGCATTATTAAGCACCGATGTGGGACCAGTGATTGATCAAAAAGCGCTCAACCGACTGGAAGAACATGTCCAGGCAATGACCGGTTCGGCTTCCTTGCTACACCAATGTGAATTGTCAGAAACCGCTTCCAGCGACGGTACTTATTTCGCTCCAAGATTGTACGAAATAACCGACTTATCCATTTTAAAATCGGAAGTTTTTGGTCCCTGCGTGCATATTATCCGTTATAAAAATGATCAGTTAGATACCGTGTTAAAAGCGATCAGCGATACCCAGTTTGGCTTGACCATGGGGATCCATTCTCGCATCAAAGAAAAAACTGAATACGTTGCGGCCCGCTCTCCTGCAGGCAATGTTTACGTTAATCGAAATATTATCGGAGCGGTCGTGGGAGTACAGCCTTTTGGCGGGCGAGGATTATCCGGCACGGGTCCTAAAGCTGGCGGTCCTAATTATTTATCTCGACTGGTGAAAGACAAAGAGAAAGAAAAAGAGATCCTGGCTGATTTATCACCGTCACAAATGGCCTACAAAGAATCCCAGGCAACGGCTATCGAAACTGCCCACTCAAGTTTAGCTTTTTTACACAAAAAAAGTGTTCTCAGCGCGGCGTATGAATGGCGTTATGAGCCTCCGGCTAATCGAATATCGGTTGCTCGTCAGCTATTAGCCAAAATTGCTGATAACGATGTTTTACTCGATGAATTTGGTTTACAAGATGAGGCAATTTCAGGTATCCGCCAATTATTATGGCACATAGAAAACAAACTCGATCTGCCAAGACAACTACCCGGCCCCACGGGTGAATCCAATGAGTTATTTTACGAGCCGAGAGGATTATTACTCAGTCTGTTTGATAAACAATCGACTTTAGAAAATTGGCTAGCCTCGGCACTTACCGCAATTTCTGCCGGAAACACCCTGATTGTGATTGTTGAAGACCCGGCTTTCTCGGTGGTCACCAAAATGATCGAAGATGCGCTAACAGACATTGGAATGAGTGATGCCTTATTTCATGTTGCCCCCATTGGTGAGCTTCACTTGTTGTTACAACATCCTCGACTAGCCGGGGCAATTTTGGATCCTGGCAGTGACTGGCAAAGTTATATGGCGCAGCAATTAGCAACAAGAGATGGTGCCATTTTACCCTTGATATGTGAGTACGACATCGAAAGATTATTTTACCGGATGGTCACTGAAAAAACCGTCAGCATTGATACCACTGCTGCCGGTGGTAATACATCATTGATGACGATGGCTGTGGAGGATATCGAGGAGCCGTTTATATTTATTTAGTCCTAGATTGCATCTGACCTTATTGGTAAGTTTTGCAGATTCTAACATAAACGAAGCGCATGTTAGAAATCTGCAACAATGCTTACTTATGTGAATTAGGCGGATACATGTTGAATTTTTCCTTCTTCGAGTTTTCCAACATGTGGCTCATGAGTAAGGAAACTTATTTCGCAATCTACAGACTCGCCTTGCTCAATTTCGCGATCAAATGCTACCGCGCAACTAAAGTTATCAGTTCCATAGTTGATATTCGTTCTTAATCCTGAAGCATACTTAACCTTCCAATCAGGATCCTCTATTTTCAGAAATCTTAAGTTTGCGAGAATGTTCATTCTTCTCCTAGTTAACGCTAAGTCTTTCAGGTTTTAGTTCTTGATATTTAGTCCTTGGCTCGAAAAACTTATCTAGCCCTAATGCTACAAACAACGAATTAATATATGTTTTTAATTCTGGGAGTTTAAGCTGATATTCAAAATCGATAAAACGCCGAAGGTAGCCATTTGAATCAATGCCATCTCCATAAATTCTCTTGTGGCTAACAGTTTAGTAACGCCCAAGATGGACGATATGACCTTTGAGCAGTATTTATATTGATATTTATATTGATATTTATATTCGTAAAAATACAATAATTATTCTTAAACATCAATGAGTTAATCTTACTCTTTGCGCCGCAGGCTATTCCGGCATGTCCATACAGTGACTACCAACTAATATTTTCCTCCTTTCGAAATAGAAGTTTAGTGCCAGTTAATTTTAAATACAGACGAAAGACTCATAACGGCGTACGGATTAACACCGTACAAAAGTATATTCCAATTAACAAATGAGTCTGAAAGAAGTGGAGTCATTTAAGCCATATTTCTATCGGGTTCAAAGATCTGATTAAATAATTTCCTTCGTTCTTTTTGAAGTAATTCTGCCGCTTCATT
>JAUUYO010000015.1 GCA_030590405.1 Kangiellaceae bacterium | reverse complement strand
GTCATTGCGAGGAGCTTGCGACGCGGCAATACCCAAAGCACTTCGCGTCGCAAGCTCCTCGCAATGACAGTGAGTATTATGCTGAATAGTTAAGAAGGGTTTTAGATTTTAAAAAATTAAAAGAACAAGGTAGAAAGCAAACATTTCGACCCATCTTCGGCTAGATCAAAGGAAGATGTTATTCAAACTTTGCAAGTCTAAGGAATATTTTTTGCTCATTAATCCGTTCATGGCGGATATTAAAATTTTGTTCGAGCACATTGAGTAATCCGGATATATCCCCAGTTCTAAACATGCCTGCAACGCGTATTTTCTTTAGATCGACATCATCATCCAGCTCAAATTTAACATCGCTGTAACGGCTGATTTCAGTCATCGCTTCAGCCAGGGATTCACCTCTAAAGATCAAGTTACCAGTACGCCAGGAAAGACTCGCGGCTATTTCAATGGGGGCAACTTTAACCACCTTTTCCTCAACTTTATTTTCTTCGGGTTGCCCTGCCATCGTTAAGTTGATTTTTTCACCTTTCGAGATAGCCATCGAACTTTCAGGAAGATTAACGATCACATTTTTAGCATCGCTCAGTAATAAGTCTTCTTGTGCGGGTGCCACTAACACTTTTCCGTCCGTCACAATGAGTTCAATCGAGTTATTTCGCACTTCGACATTAAATGCGGTGCCAACTGCTTGAATCACTTTACCGCCAACAATAACACTCAATGGACGTATTTTGTCGTGGGCAACATCAATATGAATTTCACCTCGCTTGAGGTCAATGATTCTTGCTGCTGGAGTAAATTTAATTTCAGCCAGGGTATTGGTATTTAATACGATTTTGCTACCATCAGGCAAATTGAAAGTATCACTTTCTCCAATATTGGTTTGAAGTATTTTTGATAGGTTAGTTTCTGCTGTCGATGGTTGTTGAATAAAAAATGCTTGCTCATTTGTATTCATATAAATGCCAGCGGTTAATAGCATCACAACTGAAGCGACTAATGTGCCAGCCCATTTTTTTGAGCGCCTGCCTTTATCGGCAGAGGGGCTTTGTGGAAATAAATCAGCTAACCTGCGAAGTTCATCCATTTTATCCCAAAGGTGTGCAACCTCTAATAAAATCGTCATATTTTCAGGAGTCGCTAACCACTTTTGCAACGACTGTTTTTCTAGCGGGCTTAAATCTCGATCTATTTTAGCAACCCAGTCACTGGCGGCATCCAGCCGAAGGTTCTCAAGATTCAAAGAATTTTGCTTGAGATTACGCTGTTCATGGATTGAATGGATATTAGTCATGAGTAACTCCTGTGATATTTTCAGGCAAGTTATGCTCGCTCTTATTAGAGTGACTGTTCATTTTTCGCATGTATTGGGTGCAACGTTTCATGCCATTGGCAACATGTTTTTCCACGGTACTTTCACTTATATTTAAATGTGCAGCTATTTCTCGCTGAGAGCTACCATAAACTTTTTTCAAAACAAAAACTTTTCGACACTGCACCGGTAATTGTCTGACAGCATCACAAAAGTGAGAGAATTCATTATCAATTAGAGCACTTTCATACATTTCATCTTTGTTTTCATCACTCAGCAGGTACTCTAATTCCTGCATGTTTTCCACACGATCTACCAATTTCACATTTGATTGTTTTAAATAGTCTAATGCTAAATTGCGCGCTGTTTTGAACATAAATGACTTAGGCGATGAAATTCTGTCCTTATTTTCTATTTGGCATATCCGAACATAAGTTTCCTGAACGATATCTTCAATTTCGTGAGGAGGCACCATTTGAGATAGTATTCGAGATAAGCCGCCTCTCGATGCTAAATATATCTTATGAAATATTTTGTCATTCGTCATAGTGTTTTTCTATCAAATGGACTCCAAATACATGATATTGATTGATGGTCTTTTGAATCTTTTCATTACTTGTTCAGTCGTCTTACTATTAAGACGACTGAACACAGTTTATCCACCATACCAGTTTATCCACCATACCACGCTTCTTATCCCTATTTTAACATCAGCTCTCAGCCAGACCCGGTTTCTGGGAAAAGTAATATATTGTTTCTAAAAATACGCTCTAAGTTGCTGATTGAGCTAAAATATCGGATAAAATATTACTTTTGTTGCATCCTTTCTTTATACATGCGGTTGATAAGGCAGGTATAATCCTTGAATATTAAGATTTACGGATTTATCCCATCTAAGGTGGGGATAAGCAAAAGGGCTGGATTAAGGCCAATTAGGGCATTCGCAATCATACAATATGATAAAACTGATAATAAAAAAATTGATAACAACAATTAATTCTTTATGGAGGAAAATTCTCGACCATTCGTCTCTTTGTTATGTGTGGTGGAATTCCATGCATTTGGGATATGGAAAATTGCTGTTAAGTTGTGTTTTTGTTGTTTTATGTTATAGCCCATCAGGTAGAGTTTTTGCGACAGAATCTGACTTAAACACTGCAGCAGAAAAAGAAAAGGCAAAGACCTTTAATTTCGATATCCCGAAGCAAAGGGCCGACTTGTCGTTAATTAGTTTTGCAGAGCAGTCCAACATTACCTTGCTTTTTCCATTTGATGAGATGAAGAACAGGCAAGCAAACCGGTTGTTAGGCCGGTATACCATTATGGATGGAATGACCGTCCTATTGGAAAAGACTGATCTAAAAGCTGAAATTAACCAAAGTGGGCAACTATCTATACTAATAAAATCGAAACTAAAGAAGGAAGAACAACAAATGAATAAAATGCCTAAACGTAGCATAATAGCGACGCTTTTAGCGGCTATTTTTGCTCCCACAGTCGCTACTGCTCAAGATTCGAGTGACGCTGGAGCAGATGAGTCTGAAACAGTCTTAATTGTCGGTTCGCGTAGTCAAAAAACACGAACCGTAGCTGATTCTCCGGTTCCTGTTGATATTCTCAACGCCGATGACTTAAATTCAATGGGGGGAACTGTTGATCTAACCGATAACCTGAAAGCTTTAATTCCTAGTTACACCGCAACACCAGCAACAGGAGACGGTAGTGCGTTTGTACGTCCAACCTCCTTACGTGGAACAGCGCCTGACCAAACTTTAGTTTTAGTTGATGGCAAACGTCGACACCGCTCTGCTTTGGTACAATTTTTTGCGCCCGCTGCCGGTAATGGCGCACATGGCGTTGATATCGGAATGATCCCTTCAATTGCACTTAAAAGAGTTGAAGTACTGCGTGACGGTGCCGCTTCTCAGTACGGTTCAGATGCTATCGCGGGTGTTATCAACTTTGTCACTAAAGATGATTCAGAAGGTGGTTTAGTCGAGCTACAATATGGCCAACATTATGAAGGTGAGACAAGCCTCAAATTTGGTTTTAATAAAGGATTTGCTCCAACTGAAGAGTCTTTTATGAACTTTAGTTTAGAGTATTCTGATAATGATGCGTTATCTCGAGGAATTATTCGAGCAGACGCTCAAGCACTATTAGATGCTGGTGTTTCAGGAGTTGGCGCAGATTCTCCATTTGGCGACGCGCCATTTACTCAAACTTGGGGACGACCTGAAACCGATGCCTTAAGAACTTTTACTAACATGGGCCTGGAATTAGGCGGCGGTCATCAACTTTATGCCAGAATGAGTTATGCTGAAACATCTGGTCGTTATCGTTTCTTCTACCGTAATACAGAACATTCTATACTACGACAAAGAGACGATAATGGAGATCTTATCGGCGGATTCGTTTTTGATGGTTTTACAGGCGTACAAGCGGATGTCGGTTTCACTCCATTTCTTGACGGTGATCAAACTGATTTTAGTTTTATCACAGGAATTGACGGTGATACTGCTGGCGGAACCTACTTTGATATCAGCATGAGTTACGGTAGAAATGTATTAGATTACTTCCTTAACAATACCATCAACCCAGGCTTAGGGTTAACGGCAAGTCTGGAAATTCCTCAAATGGATTTTAACGTTGGTGGATACGCACAACGAGAAATTAACTTGAATGCCGATTTTTCAACGCCTATTGGAGATAACCTCAATTTAGCTTATGGTGCGGAATGGCGAGAAGAAGTTTATACCGCTAAAGCCGGAGAAGAGTCTTCTTATTTAGGAGCTGGTTCCAGTGGTTTTAAAGGTATCTCTCCACAGGATGCTGGCGAATTTGCTCGTAACAACTTCGCAATCTATGCTGATTTAGAGCATGATGTGACTGATGATTTATTCTTGCAATATGCACTTCGTTTTGAAGAGTTTTCAGACTTTGGAAACACGGTCAATGGCAAGATTGCGACGAGATACCATGTTACAGATGATATAGCTATCCGCGGTGCGATTTCTACAGGCTTCCATGCTCCAACTCCCGGCCAGTCAAATGTTCGTACGACTATTACAACCTTTGACGGCGTTACTGGGGCGCAAGTTGAAGAAGGATTGATCCCTGCGACAGACCCAAGAGCTGTTGCGACTGGTGGTCAGGCAATCAAAGAAGAAGAGTCAACCAGTATTAGTTTGGGGATAACTTCTGATTTTGGCGAAAGCACGACTCTAACTTTCGATCTGTATAAAATCAGTGTTGACGATCGTATTTATCGAACGGGTGATATACAGTTTGTAGATCCTGATGGAATTTTGGAAGATCAAACGATTTCATTTTATACCAATGCTTTGGATGTAGAACATACTGGGTTTGATTTGGTTTTAACAACTAATTTTGAATGGTCAGAAATGACATCTACGGATATTTCATTCGCCTATGGATTTAACGAAATTGAAGTTGTTGGACAACGTTCTATTGGTGGCATTCAGCCTGTTTCAGATGGCACTATAGAAGATATTCAGAATAACTACCCAAATTCCAGATTCACTTTAGCGGCTAACACTGCGTTCGGTGATGATTGGAGCTTGATGCTTCGTGCAAACTTCTATGGCTCACATTATGATGAACGTGGAACGAAAGGCGGAACTATAGAAAGTGATGGCGTTACAATAAAGCCAGGTTCTGTTAGCTCTGAAATAGATTCAATTATTTACCTTGATGCAGAATTAGGCTACCAGGTAAATGAATCATTAAAGATGAAATTAGGTTTTTCTAATATCTTTGATGAGTTCATTGGTGAAATTGACAGTGGTCCAGATGGTACAATCGCTAATCGTCAAAGTGTTGGCCTACAATACCCTCGTCGTAGTGCCGCTAACTATGAAGGTGGGTCATGGTACTTGAGAGCGTCTTACGATCTATAAAGTACGATTTTTGTAGAAAAACTCTGGTTATATTAGCGCTTGGGCGCTAATGATTGGAACTGCCAAAAGGCCACGTTTATACGTGGCCTTTTACATTCAAGTTGTGCCGTCCTAAAATAAGATTGTTAATTTGTATACCGAAAAATCAATTGAGGAACCGCTAAAAATGAAATTCCCTCCCGAGAATTTTGAAACATTGCGTCAATTCCTGATTATGCAACGCCAGGGCGATATTAAGCTGGATGTCGGCAAAAAGAGCTTAAAGGCACTGATCCAGATGGTTAACGATCCGGATAGCGTTGCTATCAACAATATTGTCACACTTGCGGAGCAGACCGATATTAGTCCGGCGTCCATTACTCGACTTGCAAAATTATTGGGTTATCAGGGATTCAACCAGTTTCAGCTGGTTTTTAAGCAGCGAACTAAAATACCGAGTGATTATTATAGTCAAAAGGTAAAATTGTTGATCGATAACAAAGCTGATAACCCCGAATGTGTTTTTGAAAATCAGCTAACCACCACCATAGAAAATATGCGCTTTTGCATAAATAAGAATAGCAATGAGGTGATCGACAAAAGTATTCATCTATTGGCTCGCTCAAATCGGGTGTTTATCTTTGGACACAAACAATCCTCGGCGATGGCTAATGTATTAAGGTACGGATTGTGTCTAATCAGGCATAACGTGCAAATTCTGGGGCAATACGAACACGGTCTGGCGATCGCGCTTGGTCAATTAAAAAAGAATGACTTAGTGGTTATTTTTAGTTCTGCGCCTTATTCAAACTTAACCATTGATATTGCTGCGGCAGTTAAAAATCAGGCTTGTAAAGTGTTAGTCATTACAGACTCATTTCTCTCGCCACTCAATGATCACGCCACCGCTTCAGTGATTGTGCCGACTGGCGGCCAGTATTACACTAACAGTCTCGCCGCTAATTGCATCTTTATTGAAGGTCTTTTAAGTTTAACCGCAAGGGAACTCGGTCCGTTAGCGGTCAACAAGTTGCAAGTTCATGAAAAGTTAATGACTAATTTGAACGAAAATTCATAAAACGGAATTAAGCTTAAGATAGTTAATTGAGCATTATTCTCCGTGATTCCAACGGTTTTATTTGGTATAATTTTTTCCCGTCCTAAAGACATCTCTAATTTCCTGATCAAAGCGTAACAATCAACAAAATTTAACCATTTTGGTGATTGTTCTATGTTTAAATAAAAGCAGGGTTGTCTCTCTAATTAATTGAAGTATAAGACTTATTTGGCGAATTTTAATGACTAAATTTATATTTGTGACGGGTGGCGTGGTCTCCTCTCTGGGTAAAGGCATTGCGGCGGGTTCTTTAGCCGCTCTATTGGAGTCACGTGGCCAAAAAGTCACCATGCTTAAACTGGACCCCTATATTAACGTGGATCCCGGCACCATGAGTCCCTTTCAGCATGGTGAAGTATTTGTTACCGATGATGGCGCAGAGACCGATCTTGATTTAGGGCCCTACGAAAGATTCATCCGTACTCGCATGTCTCAGGCTAACAATTTTACGACCGGTAGAGTTTATGCCGATGTAATTCGCAAGGAGCGAAAAGGCGAATATCTTGGCGGTACAGTGCAAGTTATTCCCCATATTACCGATGAAATAAAAAGCAAAGTGATTAAAGGGGCCGGTGACGCAGACATTGCGCTGGTTGAAATTGGCGGAACCGTTGGTGATATCGAGTCCTTACCTTTTCTTGAAGCGATTCGACAGCTGGGATATGAGTTAGGCCGAGAGCGCGCTTTGTTTATGCACCTGACCTTGCTTCCTTATATCGCGGTTGCAGGTGAACTCAAAACCAAACCCACCCAACACTCAGTCAAAGAATTAAGGTCGATCGGTATTCAGCCTGACATTTTGATTTGCCGATCCGATCGAAGTCTGCCCGCATCAGAAAAGGCCAAAATTGCTTTATTTACCAATGTTGACGAAAAAGCAGTTATTTCTCTAAGAGACGTTGATAGCATTTACAAAATTCCAGCAATCTTGAATACGCAAGGGTTAGAAAGATTGATCAGCGAAAGATTCAAATTGCCCGAGCAAGAAGTTGACCTGACTGAATGGGAGCAGGTACTTTATGCGGAAGCTAACCCAAACGGTGAAGTGCGAATTGCTATGGTCGGCAAATACATGGATTTAACCGAAGCATATAAATCCTTGATCGAATCATTAAAACATGCCGGATTACAAAACCGATTGACCGTTAAAATCGATTTTATCGATGCGCAAGATATTGAAAAGAAAGGCGTTGGTTTGCTCGATAATTCTAATGCGATCCTGGTGCCCGGCGGTTTTGGGGAGCGCGGTGTAGAAGGGAAAATACTGGCGGCAGAATATGCCAGAACCAACAAAGTGCCTTATCTTGGGATTTGCCTGGGAATGCAGGTGACAGTGATCGAATATGCCAGAAACTGTGCTAATCTGAAAAATGCCCATAGTTCTGAATTTTGCAATGAGACAAAATATCCTGTGATCGGGTTAATCACCGAATGGATCAATAAAGATGGTTCGGTTGAGCAAAGGAATAGTGATTCTGATTTAGGTGGAACGATGCGGCTTGGTGCTCAGCCAGCCTTTCTGGCCGGTGATTCTAAACTAGCTGAAATATACGCCAGCAAAAAAATTAACGAACGGCATCGCCACCGTTACGAAGTGAACGAAAACTATGTTTCACAATTAGAAGAGTGTGGATTAAAAATATCCGGGCGTTCAAGTTTAAATGATTTGGTTGAAACCATCGAAATTCCTGATCATCCCTGGTATATCGGGGTTCAATTCCATCCAGAATTCACCTCAACACCGCGTGATGGTCATCCATTATTTACCAGCTTTATCGCGGCGGCGAAAAAATTTAAGATAAAAGGTGTGGGTTAAAATGAATATTTGCGGATTTGAAGTAGGTCTTGATAAACCTTTTTTTCTGATTGCTGGCCCTTGTGTGATTGAAAGCGAACAACTTGCAATTGATACAGCCGGTTACATGAAAGAAGTGACCACGCGTTTAGGTATTCCATTTATTTATAAATCGTCTTTTGACAAGGCTAATCGATCATCACATGAAAGTTTTCGTGGGCCAGGATTGGAAAAAGGCCTGCAAATACTGCAAAAAGTCAAAGAGCAGATTCAAGTGCCTGTATTAACTGATGTGCACGAAGATACCCCGTTCAATGAAGTGGCCAGTGTGGTCGATGTGATGCAGACTCCGGCTTTTTTATGCCGTCAGACCAATTTTATTCAGCGAGTTTGTGAGCCTGGTATTCCGGTCAATATCAAAAAAGGGCAGTTCTTAGCCCCTTGGGATATGATTCATGTTATCAATAAAGCACGTGCAACCGGTAATGATAATATTATGGTTTGTGAAAGAGGTGTCTCTTTCGGTTATAACAATCTGGTTTCCGATATGCGTAGTTTAGCGATAATGAGAGAAACTAACGCGCCAGTAGTTTTTGATGCCACTCATTCGGTGCAACTGCCCGGCGGTAAAGGCAGTTCGTCTGGCGGTCAGAGAGAACATGTACCCGTGTTAGCGCGAGCAGCCGTTGCAGCAGGGATCTCTGGATTGTTTATGGAAACGCATCCGGACCCATCGGTTGCTAAAAGTGATGGACCAAATTCCTGGCCAATGTATGAAATAGAATCCTTGCTTACAACTCTAAAATCTATTGATGATGTGGTAAAACAACAGGGATTTGTGGAGAATAAGTAGGTGCTAGGTGTCTTTCGATACATAAAAGGTCAGCGTGGGCGGAAAAGACTGCCCACCCTACAGTTGAAGTCAAGAATTTAACCAGTATTTACTATAAGAAATTGAGGCCCAAAATAAATGAGTAAGATAGCAAACATCATTGGACGAGAAATTTTAGATTCCAGAGGAAATCCCACCGTAGAAGCAGAGGTGATTTTAGAATGCGGAACCATTGGTTTAGCCTGTTCACCTTCAGGCGCATCCACTGGATCTCGCGAGGCTTTAGAGTTAAGAGATGGTGATAAATCCCGTTATCTTGGTAAAGGAGTTCTAAAAGCCGTTGCTATTATTAATGACCAAATTAAACCTAAGCTACTTGGTTTAGATGTTTCCAAACAAGCAGAACTTGATCAGGTTATGCTCGATCTGGATGGCACCGATAACAAGGAAAACCTGGGCGCTAATTCGATTCTTGCAGTGTCTCTTGCAGCGGCAAAAGCCTCTGCCGCAGTTCACAAACGGCCTTTATTCAAAGAGATTGGCGATGGCGTGATGTTGCCGGTTCCAATGATGAATATTATCAACGGCGGCGAGCATGCTGATAACAATGTGGATATTCAGGAATTTATGATTTTGCCAGTCGGCGTAGCAACTTTTTCCGAAGCATTACGCTGTGGCGCTGAAATTTTTCATGCGTTAAAGTCGGTGTTAAAAGCTAAAGGCTTGAATACTGCTGTTGGAGATGAAGGAGGCTTTGCGCCAAACCTTGGCTCTAACGAAGAAGCTCTGCAAGCGATTGAAGAGGCGGTCAATAACGCTGGTTATAAACTTGGTGAAGATGTTTACCTTGGATTAGATGTTGCTAGTTCAGAATTTTATGTCGACGGAAAATATGAATTAGCCGGAGAAGGTAAATCACTGACTTCAGAAGAGTTTGCCTGTTATCTGGAAGATTGGGTTAACCGTTATCCGATTATTTCAATTGAAGATGGCATGGATGAAGGTGACTGGGACGGTTGGAAAATTCTTACCGAAAAACTGGGGCATCGTATTCAGTTAGTGGGTGATGATTTGTTTGTCACCAACACTAAAATTCTGGCCGAAGGCATTGAAAAGAAAATAGCCAATTCGATTTTAATTAAAGTGAATCAAATTGGCACTTTAACTGAGACGCTAGCAGCTATTAAAATGGCCCATGATGCAGGTTATACTGCGGTAGTATCCCATCGAAGTGGTGAAACAGAAGATACCACAATTGCCGATCTGGCTGTAGCGACTAGTGCTGGGCAGATAAAAACTGGCTCGTTATGTCGAAGCGACCGGGTCGCTAAATATAATCAGTTATTGCGCATCGAGCAAATGCTGGGTGATAAAGCTACCTATCCTGGCAAAAAAGCGTTTAATTGCTTTTAGGCGTTAATTTAGATTGCTATTAGCAAAAGCAAAACGATAGGGGGCTAGTGTGATTGCAAAAATACTCAGTGGCTTACTTATCGTTTTAATATTATTTTTGCAATACAATGTCTGGTATGGTGAAAATGGCAAGCAAAAAACCAACCGTTTGCAGATTACCATCGACCAACAACAAAAACAAAATCAATTACTAAGTCATCAAAACCAAGAGTTAAAAAAGGAAATTTATCTACTTCGAAATAATCCCGAAGTGTTGGAAGAAAAAGCCCGCGAGCAATTGGGACTCATCAAAAAAGACGAAATTTTTTATCGTGTTATACCTTCCGAACAAGAATAAGTGCAGGAATAAATAACTGAAAGAAATAAGTTGGGATCAGTAAACTATGCAACAAGATAATTTTGACCTATCGAAGCTAACAGGCAGCGTTGTTATTATTCCTGCCGCTGGAACAGGTAAACGGTTTGGTGGCTCACAACCCAAACAATATCAAATCCTCAATGGAAAAAAAATACTGGATATTACTCTCAATATATTTCTCAACTGTGAAAAAATTGAAAAAATTCTGCTCATTGTGTCCCCGGAGGATAAGCTTTTTGAAGAGCTGGACTCTGTTTTAAATGAAAAAATAATCTTGATTGATGGTGGTGAACAACGCCAAATTTCAGTGAATAACGGGTTGAGGTATTTGTATGATAACGGGTTGCCTGAGCATACACCGGTACTTGTTCATGATGCCGTAAGGCCTTGTTTGTCTAAAAGGGATCTTAATGAATTGTTAGATGTTTATAACAAGCATCATACCGCGTGTTTTCTGGCTGATCCGGTTGCCGACTCACTCAAGAAAATAAACCAGGAACGACAGGTAAAGGAAAGTGTGGAAAGAGAAAACCTTGTGCATGCCTTAACCCCACAGCTAGCTGCTTTTATTGACCTGAAGAATGCTTTGTCCCATGTTAATAAATTGGGGATTATTGTGACCGATGAAGTTAGCGCTTTAACCGACTGTGATATTGAGGTATCGGCAGTATTTGCTCAAGATCTTAATCCCAAGATAACCCATAAAAAAGATCTCGAATTAGCCTCGCAAATATTAATTGGCCGCGATCAGCAAACTAAAAACGATTAAGAGCATAGAGTTAAGAGAGTCTTGAATATGATCAAAATAGGCCATGGTTACGATGTGCATGCCTTTGGTGGGGATAAGCCGCTAGTTCTTGGCGGCGTGTCAATTGCTAAGCACATTGGTTTGCTCGCTCATTCTGATGGCGATGTGGTTTTACATGCGATCTGTGATGCATTACTTGGCGCTGCGGCGCTTCGGGATATAGGTTTTCATTTTCCGGACACCAGTAGCGAATTTGAAGGCGTTGATAGTCGCGGATTACTCCGACAGGTTTTAAACTTAATTGATGACAAAAATTTTCGGATTAACAATCTGGATATCACCATTATTGCGCAAACCCCACGGATGAGTTCGCATATTAATGCGATGCAATCAAATATTTCTGCCGATTTAAAGTTATCGACCGATCAAATCAATGTAAAAGCCACCACCACCGAAGGCTTGGGTTATATTGGGCGTAAACAAGGCATTGCGGTGCACTGTGTTTGTCTGATCGAATCTCGAACACCGGAATAAGAGTATCAAATGCCAACCGATATTAATTTCGCCGATCTGATTAACCATTTTCCAACGGCCAATCCTTTTCCACAAGTACGCGGTGACTTAAGAAGCAGCTCTTCAGATTTTCGAGTCGATGAGATTCTCAGTTTTCAGCCGAGTGGCGAAGGCGAGCATTTATTTTTGCAAGTAAAAAAAACTGACAGCAATACTGAATGGGTTGCTCGCCAATTGCAAAAACAATCAGGCTTAACCTCCAGAGATATTGGTTACGCGGGAAAGAAAGATCGGCATAGCATATCGACTCAATGGTTTAGTTTACATTTACCAGGAAGACAAGTTGAATTATCCGAGCTAGCTGGTGAGGGGTATGAAATTGTCACGGCAGTCAGGCACAATAAAAAACTACGCAGAGGTAGTCTGCTCGAAAATAAATTTGAAATTATTCTGCGTAATCTAACTGAAAAAATAGACGAAGAACAGTTAGCAATGATTGCTCGCATCGGCGTGCCCAATTATTTTGGTAAGCAGCGGTTTGGTATTGACGCTAATAATTTAGTTATGGCCGATAAATTACTTAATAGCCAGATAAAAATCAAAAATCGAAATAAGCGGGGAATGATTATTTCGAGTGCTCGTTCATTGCTATTTAATTTGCAATTGGCGCAACGAGTGGCAGAAAATTCATGGCTAACGCCACTCAATGGTGATTGTTTAATGCTTGAGGGGACTCAGTCTTTTTTTGTCATCGAAACGCTTTCCAGTCAGGATAAAAACAGGTTCGACGAAGGCGACCTGCATATCAGTGGTTGGTTACCGGGCAAGCAAAACTCAGAGACTAAAAGTGAAGCCAGCCAGAAAGAAAAACAGCCATTGGATGATTATTCTGATTGGTTAACAGGGCTTACTCGATTAAACCTCGATTCCGCGAGGAGAGCGTTTCGTTGTATCCCTAAAAATTTAAAAATTGAACAACAAGATGATTGGGCCAAACTCAGTTTTTCTTTGGGAAAAGGCTGTTTTGCTACTTCGGTAATTCGAGAGTTAGTTGATGTGCAAGACAAACAAATAGGAGCGGGGAGTTAAGTATTTTGCATATTTTAATTAGCAATGATGATGGAGTCACTTCTCCAGGCATTCAGATCTTAGCGGAAACTATTGGTAAGTCTGCCCAAATTACGGTGGTTGCGCCGGATAGTAATCGCAGCGGGATCAGCTCGGCTTTGACTCTAGATAGACCGCTCAGATGCCATCAGCTGGAAAATGGCTTTTACAGCGTTTCTGGTACGCCATGCGATTGTGTTCATTTGGGCTCCCATAGAATCATGCAGCACAAGCCGGATATGGTGATTGCGGGGATCAATCGCGGTCCCAATTTAGGGGATGATGTGCTTTACTCGGGAACCGTTGCCGCAGCAATGGAAGGCAGAAGTTTAGGATTTCCTGCGGTAGCCATTTCCTTAGCGAGCCGAGATTGTCATCATTATCAAACCGCTGCTTTGGTTATGAGTCGATTACTTTTGAGGTTGCGGGAGCACAGTCTGGACTCTAACGTGATCTTGAATGTGAACGTACCGGATCTGCCGCTTGAGGATATTAAGGGCTATCGATTAACCCGATTGGGTTGTCGCCATAGAGCTGATACTATTGTTCCAGCAAAAGATCCCAGGGGGCTGGATATTTACTGGATCGGGCCGCCGAGCAAACCGCAAGATATTGGCGATGGTACGGATTTTTCTGCAGTAGACATGGGTTATGTATCGATTACGCCTTTGGTGGTTGATTTTACCGCTTACCAGAGTTTTTCGGATGTACGAGCCTGGATGGATGAACTCAACTAGCGTTTATATGAGTTTGCAGTTTTAAACTGGTTTAGAGAATAATAAAAAATGATAAAAGATAATCTCGCTGGTATTGGTATGACCTCGCAACGAACCCGGAGTCGGCTGGTCAGTCGACTCCGAGAAAAGGGAATCAAAGAAGAGTCGGTGTTAGCCGCGATTGAATCAACTCCCAGGCATATTTTTATTGACGAAGCGATGGCACATCGAGCCTATGAAGATACCGCGCTACCGATTGGCATGGGTCAGACAATTTCGCAACCTTACATAGTTGCTCGGATGACTGAAATATTGGTCGACAGCGGTATTATGGGAAGCGTACTTGAAATCGGTACCGGCTGTGGCTATCAAACCAGTATTTTATCGCAGGTCTCTTTTCAGGTTTACACCATTGAGCGGATCGAAGCCTTGCAAAAACTAGCAATCGAGCGATTCAAAGCGCTTGAACTCAATAATGTTACTTACAAATTTGGTGACGGCTTTTTAGGTTGGCCACAATATGCGCCTTTTGATGCGATTATTGTGACAGCAGCACCGGATAATATTCCCAAGGCATTAGTCGAGCAGTTAGCCGTTGGTGGTCGAATGATCATCCCAGTCAGTCAGCCGAGCGGCGATCAACATTTAATCTTACTTGAAAAAACTGAAGATGGCATGTCACAGCAAGACGTTGAGACAGTTCACTTTGTACCATTGTTGAGCGGTACTATTTAATGAAAATTTTTACTAAAATGTATGATATTTGTCTTCGCTGGGCAAAACACAAACACGCTGTTTATTATTTGGGCGTGATAAGTTTTTTTGAATCGATCATTTTTCCAATACCGGTTGATGTGATGTTAGCTCCAATGTGCCTGTCTCGCTTAGATAAAGCCTGGCATTATGCCTTGGTTGCCACAGTAACCAGTGTGGCTGGTGGTATTTTTGGTTATTTCTTAGGTGTCTTATTAGGTGAGTCGGTGGTTGAGCCCTTGATGATCGACTGGGGATTTGGCGAAGCTTTTGCGACCACTCAAGTCTGGTTTGCCAAGTATGGCGTGTTGATGGTGTTTATCGCCGGGTTTGCTCCGATCCCTTACAAAATTTTTACCGTCAGTGCCGGTGCGTTGAGCGTCAGTCCGATGGCTGACTTACTGCCGTTTGTGATTGCATCTGGGTTTGGCAGGGCAGGGCGTTTTTATCTGGTGGCCTATTTATTGCGATTAGGCGGGGAGAAAATGGAGAAAAAACTTCACCAAATCATCGATTATATTGGTTGGGGGATTGTAATAGTTGCTTTTGTTGGCTATTTGATGTACAAATACGCTTAATAACTTACCAAAACAACCAGTTAGGGCCAGTAGTTAAAGTCAGATATTAAGTGATTTTGATATTAAGTGATTTTGATATTAAGTGATTTTGATATTAAGTAATTTTGATATTAAATAAGTTGGATATTAAATTAAATGCAAGTTAGATATCAGGGGTGTTTTTTTAGAGAATAGCATGCAGAAATCCAAGCAAAATATTATTCTCCCAGTAGCCGCCGCAACGTTGCTTTTTTCTTGCTCGCATAATGCACCAGCGCCGGTAGTCGATATTAGTTCGCCAAACATTTTTAAAAAAACTTCCAAACATTCTAATCCGCAGCAATCTCGTCGCAATTCCTCTAAGCTGGAAAAGCCAATTTATCAAGTGAAACCCGGCGATACATTATTTTCTATCGCGTGGAGATACTCACTAGATTATGAGGTGCTGGCCAAAACTAATCATTTGAATGCCTATCGTATTTATCCTGGCCAACAACTTAAATTAACTATCACCAATGAAGAACCAGTGTTTTCGTCGGAATCATTACTTGCTGCGATCGATAAAGAAATATTAGATAAACGCAGCAAAAGCCTAACTCAAACCAAGCATTCAAGCCGTCCTGCTATCGCTCCAAAAAAGGCTCAGCCACCGCGTGCTAGCGCTGTGAACCGTCGAAAAATTAGTAAAATCACACCAAACACCTCTATCAGACACTGGATATGGCCGGTGAATGGAAAGATAATCAATCATTTTTCAGCTAAGTCTAATCAAAGTAAAGGGCTCGACATTGCAGGAAAATTAGGCACTCCGGTAAGAGCTACCGCCAAAGGACGAGTCGTTTATAGCGGCAGTGGCTTGCGAGGATATGGTCATTTGGTTATTATTAAGCATAACGATAATTATTTAAGTGCTTATGCGCACAATAAAAAGATCCATGTGGAGGAAAATGAATTTGTAAAAGCTGGTCAAAGAATCGCGGATTTAGGCAGTAGTGGTTCAGATCGGGAAAAGCTGCATTTTGAGATTAGATATAAGGGCAAGCCCGTTGATCCACTCAATTATTTGCCCAAATCAGGTCTCTTATAAAACTATTTTAGGAGTTTTATAAAATTATTTTTATAAAACCTAAAGTTATATTTAGTGGTGACGATAACATTATAGCTCACATTATAAAATATCGAGCTATACTAGAATATAAAATACGATAATAGTGAGTTTTACAAGGGATTGCTGATAGTGCTCTACCTGTAGTAGTCAGTCAGCGGTTTCGTTTTTTCGGGACATCAGTCCCCACGGCAGAGAGAAGCGAAATGATAAAAACTAGCGTGGCAAAAACAGACGTGCCTCAAACAGACGTCAATAAAACAACAGCAACAATAAAAGATCCTAAATTATCAGAACTACGTAAAATTTCACAACAATAAACACCGACCCGAAAAAGATCCCCCAAAGACAAAAATTTTGATGCGACTCAAATGTATCTAGGTGAGATCGGTGCATCGCCACTATTGACCGCCGAAGAAGAGGTTTATTTTACTCGTAAGGCCCGTAAAGGCTGCGATAAATCTCGAGCCCGAATGATTGAAAGTAATCTGAGGCTGGTGGTGAAAATTGCCAGACGTTATTCGAACCGCGGCCTGGCGCTGCTGGACCTGATTGAAGAAGGCAATCTAGGACTGATTAGAGCGGTCGAAAAATTTGACCCTGAACGTGGGTTTCGTTTTTCAACTTACGCGACCTGGTGGATCCGTCAAACCATCGAACGCGGCATCATGAATCAAACCAGGACCATTCGTCTGCCGATCCATGTAGTAAAAGAGCTCAATGTGTATTTAAGGGCATCCAGAGAACTCGCTCAAAAGCTCGATCATGAGCCAACCGCCGAAGATATAGCAGATAAGCTAGACAAGCCGGTAGAAACGGTCGCCAGAATGCTAGGCCTGAATGAACGTATTGCCTCAGTTGATTGTCCTATCGGCAAAGATAATGACAAACCACTGTTAGATACGATTGCCGATGAGCGGGAATGTGGCCCTTCCAATAAGTTGCAAGAACAGGATTTGAAACAAAGTATCGAATATTGGTTAGACCAGCTTGGTGAAAAGCAAAAAGAAGTGCTTGCCAGACGCTTTGGGTTGTTGAGCTATGAAGCGGCTACCCTGGAAGATGTGGGTCGTGAAATTGGCTTGACTCGTGAAAGAGTTCGTCAGATCCAAGTAGAAGCACTCAGACGCTTAAGGTTTATGCTGGAAAGACAAGGGTTATCGCTGGCGAGTATCTTTAACGTTTGATCCTGTTATTAGCTTTGCGCATCTGCCCAAAAAAGCGCGTTGATTAACGCGCTTTTTTGTTTGCCGGGACCATTTTTTTTACACAAAATTAAGGTAGGACCGGCGTCTCGCCGGGAATGAGATGGCTAGATTTAGAAACCGGTTAAATTTTGGCTAGATCGCAAACTTTAACCTATTTCCCAGCGGGACGCCGGTCCTACCAGGTAGCCTAAGAAGCTTTGATCGCCAAAGCATGAATATCCGTTTTCATCATATCACCAAGCGCCTGATAGACCAGTTGATGACGTTTGAGTGGAAGCAATCCCTCGAATTTCTCACTCTTAATTTTCACCATAAAATGTCCCAGGCCAGATTGAGAGCCTGCATGACCTGCGTGCAAATGACTATCATCCTGGATCAATAATTCAAATGGGGACAATGAAGCTTCAAGTAATTGCGTCATTTTACTCATTCTTTGTTGATTAACTTCAGTTGAACCAGGCATCAGGGAAGTACTCGATTAAAAGGCTTTACAGTCATTGATTGGTAAACACCTGCATGCACATAAGGATCATCATCAGCCCATGCCTGGGCATCGCTCAAACATTCAAATTCTGCCACGATTAAGCTGCCAGTAAAACCTGCTGGTCCAGGGTCTGAGTTATCAATGGCCGGGTGAGGTCCAGCGAGGATAAGTCGGCCTTGTTGTTTGAGCTGTTGTAATCTTTTTACATGATCTGGGCGAGCTTCTAGCCTTGCGGTCAGACTATTTTCGACATCTTGAGAAATAAAGGCGTATAACATTAGTCTTCCTTATTTTCTGTAGGCATTGGTGTTTTAATCTCGGTTGTCTCAACATTAGTTGTTTGAACAACATTGTTTGCTGGTGTTGTACTATCCTGATTATCTACAGCTTCTTCTTCTATTGGTAAAAAGGGATATATTCTGGTCATAATATAACCGAGTAGCAGAATATTCAGTCCCATCAATCCAAACAATTTAAACTTGACCCAAAATGCTTCGGAGTAGTTATAAGCCACATATAAATTAATAAAACCAAAAACACTATAAGAGAAAGCCCAAATGTGATTTAGCTTTGACCAAAGGGCATCTGGTGCAGTAATTTCTTCATCAATGGCTTTGGTTAACATTTCTTTCAACAGGATTTTTTTGAGCACATGTTGGCGATATAAAAATATTACCGCTGTTACCCACAAAACCACGCTGGCTTTCCAAAATATAAACGCAGGATCTCTAAAAAGAAGCGTCATACTGCCAAAGACCAAAGTAATTCCTAAGGTCCAGAGGTGAAGCTTTTCGAACTTGCCGGTCAGTAGCCTGGTGCCTATATTTTGTACCGCAGTAGCAGCCATCAATGCCATAACTGCTGGATACATAGGCTGCTCCGCGCCAGAATAAGCGTACACACCAACAAATATGATGATTGGAAAATAGTCGAGAAAGAACTTCATTAAATGCTTACCAACAGTGAGCGGTTTTAAAGGCGTGAATGATACCCGTTATTATTCTAATAAACTATTCCAAATATTAACAATTGTTGTATATATCATTAAACTATCTCAAAAGGAGTTGTATCAACAATCTAATCGACTAATTCATAGCTAACGACTAAAATAGTCTCCAGGATCCACTTTTCTTCAAGAAAGAATAATCTTTTATGAGGTCATTCATGCGTTACGATTTTCACAGTCATACTCATTATTCAGACGGCGTTTTATCGCCCGAACAGTTGGTGGTGCGTGCTGAAAAAATGGGGCTTGATTTGTTAGCGATCAGCGATCATGATTCAATTAGTGGTATCGAGCAGGCGAGGGCCTATGTTAAATCGAACAATTTTAAGCTAAAGTTAGTCGATGCGATTGAACTTTCCGCTCAATCAGATTTTGGTGAAATTCATATTGTGGGTTTGAATATTGATATTAACTCTACTCACTTATTAAGTCTGATTGCTGAGCAGCAAGATAAACGTTGGCAGAGGGCGCGAGCGTTTGAGACAAAATTCCAGAAAATAAATATTGATGGAGTTTTATCTGAACTGGAAACTAATTGTAAACAGGTTGTGACGCGCAGTCATATCGCCAGAGCGCTGGTTAGCCTGGGACTCGTTAAAGATAATAATCAGGCATTTAAAAAATATATTGGTAAAAAGGGCAGGGTGAAAGTGGCTACCGACTGGATCCCAATGGAGCAAGCCATCAATGCTATACAAACAGCCGGTGGACTCGCCATACTTGCTCATCCGACAAGATACCCGATGTCCGTGAGGAAATTGGGATATCTTATCGAAGAATTTAAAATAGCTAACGGCGACGCTATTGAGTTGGCTTATCCCAGTATAACGCCAGATAAAAGAGGCTGGCTTGAAGTACAACGTAACAAGAATGACTTGCTGGCTTCTGGTGGATCAGATTTCCATTATCCCAACTTAAAGTGGTCAGACTTAGGGCGTTTTCCGGCGATCGATAAAAACATACCTCACGTATTAGATCGGATCAAAAATAGACTACAATAATAGAAAAGAAACATAATTTGGTTAGCAGAATAATTATGGCAAGGAATTTTATAGATGACTCAGTACTTTGAATTACATCCAGACAACCCTCAGCAAAGATTGATCTCTCAAGCAGTGGCCATTATCAGGTCGGGTGGGTTAATCGTTTACCCAACTGATTCGGGCTATGCATTAGGTTGCCATATTGGTGACAAAAAAGCCCTTGATCGAGTACGACAAATAAGAAAATTGGATAATAAACATAATTTCACTTTAGTCTGTAGAGACCTGTCAGAATTGGCGACCTTTGCAAGGGTGGATAATACTTCTTTTCGAGTGATTAAAAATCATACTCCAGGTCCATATACTTTTATTCTAAGAGCCTCACCCGAAGTCCCCAAACGCTTGCAACATCCAAAGCGCAAAACCATCGGCATACGGGTACCAGATAATCAAATCGCGTTGGCATTATTAGAAGAGTTGGGCGAGCCTTTAATGAGTACCAGCTTGATTATGCCAGGAGAAAGCATGACCTTGGCGGATGAAGATGAAATTTACAAACAGCTAAACGGACGTGTTGAGTTGATTATTCATGGCGGTTATGTGAGTGATGTGCCCACTACCGTGGTTGATATGATGGATGGATTTCCTCAGGTGCTTCGGTATGGTGCAGGTAATCCAGAAGAATTTAAGTCTTAACTCATTGTGAGTTAACAATTAAGATTGCAATCAATTCAACTTTGTATATAATTGCCCGCTCTGATTGACGGCGGCTTCTATTGAGGCTCGTTTCTACCAAGTAATCGGACGTTAAATTAAGAAGTAGCTAAGCCAGTGTGATGGAATTGGTAGACATAGGGGATTCAAAATCCCCCGCCTTCGGGTGTGGCGGTTCGAGTCCGCCCACTGGTACCAAATTTAGATTGCTTTAAAGCCTTGTTTTTACAGGGCTTTTTTGTGTCTGGCGTTTGAGAATTCTATCTGGTCATTTAATCATATTTTCTTCCTGTGCATTTCCTGTGCAGAAAGGTCGTAAATGATTGTTCACAGTTGTTGGTGATTGTAAGAGCTTTTGTCTATTGGAGCATGTGGGGTAATGGTTAGGTATGGTTAGGTATGGTTTGTAGTGAGATTTCCTGTCTTTCTACTGTCTGATGGATTAGAGATTTAGGAGGGCGTTTTGGGCTTGCGTTTTTGGAAAGTATTTCTTGGGTTGTCTGGGGGCGATAGATGACGAATGGGCGGAGAGGCTCGAACTAGTCATCGGTAGCGAGTTGATATAAGCGCTGACCTAATTTCAGGTGTGTATTGCAAATTAGTCATTGTTTTTTCTGGCGTTTTTCGAGAGTATGTATTCACATTAAACTAAAAGCTTTCAATAATGCTTACATTTAAGAGATATGTAGACTTAACCTTTTTGGCTTTTAGTGCACATCCCCTCGAAATTAACCTTAGACATCCAAAGCAGCGAAACAAAACCTATTCTAATATAGATTTTTCTTGTAATCATGCTTGGTACTAATATCACCGACCAGAGCAAGACATTTTCCTATAACACGACCAATGATTGAAGTATTACTAGGTAGTTTCATTGCTGATTGCATCTGTTCAGTGATTATTGTGCCCAGTGAAGGGAATAAAGATCGGTCTATATAATTTTTGTTATTCCACAGCCCTATATCTGTCAAAACCGGATTTTTCGAAAAATGAACGCCATTCACGCAGAACACTATGCCTATTTTAGGGCGTTTATCTTTAACCTTAGCTCCTTCGAGCAGAGAATGTGATTTAGTCAGTTTTCCGTTACCTGTAAGTATCAAAGTTTCATTAGTATCAGGAATAAAGAGAATTACAGCCATGGAAGGATTAGAAATGATATTAGTC
>JAUUYO010000323.1 GCA_030590405.1 Kangiellaceae bacterium | reverse complement strand
GGTCTTTCTTGTTGATAAGATTGGCTACTGATGATCACTGCCGGTCTTTTCTTAGTTGCTTTCAAGTTGGTAAACGGAAAGCTGACTAATACTACATCCCCAAATTTATAAGGTGTCATAAATGGCATCTTCTTCGTTATCCCAAACCTTGTTAAAACTTGCTTCTGAGGCTTGAGTGTAATCTTGCTTTAGTTGCTTGTCTTGATCACGTTGTTGTAAAAAGTCGATAAAATCGGCAACCTCAGCGAGGCGATTGGGTGAGAGGTGTTCAAGTTTTTCAACCATTTGCTCTACTTGTGCATGCATATTATTTTCTCCTTAAGCGCTCATTTGATAGGCTTGGCGAGCTTTGGCATCACGTACCAAACTATCCATAACCGATAAAATGCGTGTCTGCTCTGATGGTTCGAGCGTATCAATCTCTTGCCAGCGGCGTAACATTGTTTGATCTTGTAATATATTTGGTACTTCTTTATCGCCAACCAAATAATCTAGTGTGACGTTAAAAGCATCAGCTAATTTCTTAGCGACTTCAATTGATGGGGTAATTTCGCCACGTTCATAGCGACCAATAATTGCGCCAGATGTGCCAATCTTTTTACTTAATTCGGGTTGAGACCAGTTTTTTTGTTTGCGGAGCGATAATAACCGCTGACCAAATCCTTTATATTCTGTTGCCATAATCATCACCAAAGAGTCATCTAAATACTGTGAAATAGGTTGTTTCATCTAATTTACATCCTCTAGAGGTGATGGTCAATATCAATAGGTGTTGACGATGTTAGCATATATTGGTACATTCCGTCATCAATTGTAGCCGTCGCCGCTTCTATCATACTTTTCCCATCATAACATTTGTTTAAACGTCGCTCTTTTCTATTCAAAGAAAATAAAAAATAGGATGGTTTTGGTCAACTCGATAATTTTTTATTCGATCATCGAGTCTGTTTTTAAGATCTTTCAGGCAATCTGTTGTTTGATCAATTCATCATGACTTCGCCAGTGAGAATGAATGGGGACGTGTCGTGAATTGCCAGCTTGTAGCCAACTAAACTTCTATCGTAAGTTTTACCAAATTATCCATCATGAAATTTCCACACTCAAATCATAACTATTTCTCACTTTCCCAAATTGAAATCACACATACGTTCGACCAAGTAGCATCGTAAAATTTACCATTGTAAATTTTGATAATAAAAAGCCAAAACCATTTGTTACGATGATTTTGGCTTGGTAAAAAACACAAATTGTGTGGTTACGATATTTTCTGTTTAATCAACTCCTCATGACTTCGCCAATAAACGCCCTACCCAACAAAAACCTTGTTTTGAACAGGAATTGTGACCATCGATGCTGAGTTTTTAAAATCCTCAATTTCATGAAAATTTAAATAACGATAAATTTCATCGCTCATGGTATCCAGATCCGCAACGTAGCTCATGTATTCTTCAACCGTTGGCAATTTACCAACAATCGCAGCTACCGCCGCCAATTCCGCCGAGGCCAAATAAACATTTGCGCCATCGCCTAATCGATTAGGGAAGTTTCTGGTAGAGGTTGAAACCACTGTTGAATTAGCAGCCACTCGCGCCTGATTCCCCATACAAAGTGAACAACCTGGCATTTCGGTTCGTGCGCCAGCGGAGGCAAAAATATTGTAATAACCTTCTTGCATTAATTGATGCTCATCCATTTTAGTTGGCGGCGCAATCCACAAACGAGTAGGAATTGCGTTTGTCTTTTCTAGCAGTTTACCTGCTGCGCGATAATGGCCAATATTGGTCATACAACTCCCGATAAAGACCTCATCAATTTTTGCGCCTTGGACATCCGATAATAATTTCACATCATTAGGATCATTTGGACAGGCTAAAATTGGCTCTTTAATTTCATTCAAATCGATCTCAATAACAGATGCATATTCTGCATCCGCATCGGCCGATAATAAGTCTGGATCATCTAGCCACCTTTGCATACTTTCGATACGGCGGCTAATGGTTCGTGCGTCACCGTAACCTTCTTTAATCATCCATTTAAGCATGGTGATGTTAGAGCTTAAATATTCGATTATTGGCGCTTTATCCAACTTAATTGAACAACCTGCCGCACTTCTCTCTGCTGCGGCGTCTGATAATTCAAAAGCTTGTTCAACTTTTAGATCCGGTAAACCTTCAATTTCCAAAATTCGGCCAGAGAAAATATTTTTCTTACCTTCTTTTTCAACCGTTAATAAACCTTCCTGTATTGCAGCGTATGGGATCGCATTGACTAAATCTCTTAACGTCACGCCCGGTTGCATTTCACCTTTAAATCGAACCAACACTGATTCTGGCATATCGAGAGGCATCACCCCGGTTGCCGCAGCAAAAGCCACTAGACCAGAACCCGCAGGAAAAGAAATACCAATCGGAAAACGGGTATGAGAATCGCCGCCAGTACCAACCGTATCTGGCAATAACATGCGGTTTAACCAGCTATGAATAATGCCGTCACCTGGACGTAGTGAAACGCCACCACGAGTCATGATAAAGTCAGGCAGGGTATGCTGAGTATCGATATCGATCGGCTTTGGATAAGCGGCAGTATGACAAAAAGATTGCATCGTTAGATCAGCAGAAAAACCCAAACAAGCTAAATCTTTTAACTCATCACGAGTCATAGGGCCGGTGGTATCTTGCGAACCAACCGTAGTC
>JAUUYO010000129.1 GCA_030590405.1 Kangiellaceae bacterium | reverse complement strand
ATCAGATCTAAATCATATTCTCTTTCCAATCGCTCCTGGATGATCTCCATATGCAACATACCAAGAAAACCACAACGAAAACCAAACCCTAAAGCTTGCGAGTTTTCCGGTTCGAAAAACAACGAGGCATCATTGAGGCTGAGTTTACTCAACGCATCTCGGAACGACTCGTAGTCATCCGATGAAACAGGAAACATACCCGCATAAACCTGGGGTTTTACTTTTTTAAACCCCTCAAGCGGCTTAGTGGCACCATCTTTCATCAGGGTAATCGTATCACCAACCGGAGCGCCATGAATGTCTTTAATACCCGCGATCACATAACCTACTTCACCGGCTTTTAACTCCGGTAAATCATTTCGTTTAGGGGTGTAAATTCCAACAAAATCAACCAGATGTTGTTTACCAAGCGACATGGCCTGCATTTTATCGCCTTTTTTTAAGGTGCCTTGCATCACCCTGACCAAAGACACCACGCCCAAATAGTTATCAAACCAGGAATCGATAATCAGCGCTTTTAAAGGCGCATCAGGATCGCCTGTTGGCGCAGGGATTTTGACGATTAAATCTTCTAATAACTCCTCAATACCCACCCCGGTTTTGGCGCTACATTGCACCGCGTCCATGGCTTCGAGACCAATGATATCTTCAATTTCCTGAGCTACTCGGTCAGGATCGGCCTGAGGAAGATCTATTTTGTTCAATACAGGAATGACTTCTAAATCATATTCGATGGCGGTATAACAATTAGCCAGGGTTTGAGCTTCCACTCCTTGTCCGGCATCGACTACCAGTAACGCCCCTTCACATGCGGCGAGTGAGCGAGAGACCTCATAAGAAAAATCCACATGACCCGGGGTATCGATAAAATTGAGCTGATAGGAATGCCCGTTTTTTGCCTTGTAAGTCAAAGTAACACTTTGAGCTTTAATGGTAATGCCTCGCTCACGCTCAATATCCATAGAATCAAGCACTTGCGCTGACATTTCTCGCTCAGACAAACCTCCACAGTACTGGATTAATCGATCTGACAGGGTCGACTTACCGTGATCGATATGAGCAATAATTGAGAAATTACGGATATATTGAGTATAAGACATAGTTTTTTGCTGAGATTACCGCTAAACCGAAAGTGTTCGGTGTATTGTCGTGAATTTTCAAAGGGGCGAATTGTACCTTATTTTGGTCAGCAGTGTTGTGCTTATTGAGTAATTTTCGGTGAAACAGTTCAGCCAATAAACATCACTTATTCAGCGGGCTACAGGTCAATATTTCACGCTAATTTCTTCAACAGTAGGCCGGAAAGCCTTTCCCTGCAGAACTTTCAGCACCTATAATCTTGCCGGGAAAGGCTTCCCGGCCTACATGGAACACCTAACTATTTGATTTTAATCTGAAAAAGATTGTTAACCCTTTTCACAGAGAATTACTGGCGCTTATTAACGTTTTTATCCAGCCCACCTCAATAGATCCTTGCCTCTCCCGCAGGCCTATTTCTAAACCGCTGGTGCAACCACATATAATCTACCGGATATTGTTTTAGATAGTTTTCCAGAAATAAATTGATCTGCGCGGCATCATCAACTTCATTGTCGCCAGGAAATGGGGCAAATGCCGGGTAAAGCGTCAGCTGATATCGGTCATCACCGTCTAAACGTCTCTGGGTGAATGGCACAACTGACGCGCCGGTCATTTGAGCCAGTTTGGTCGTAGCGGTAATTGTCGCCGTTTGAATGCCAAAAAAAGGCACAAACACAACGGTTTTCCCGCCGTAATTTTGGTCCGCCGCGTACCAGACAATACTATTTTTGCGTAAAGTCTTTATCGTGCCCCTGACATTATCTCTGGCTAACAAACCTTTCAAATGACGTAAACGCCCATCGCTCATAGCTTTTTCAAACAAAGGATTTTTATTAGGTTTGTACATCGCATAAAAATCATAATGAGCGCCGAGTAAACAGCCACCAATCTCCAAACTGGTCATATGAAAGCTGAGTAAGATGACCCCTTTGCCTTTTTCTAGCGCAGCGTCTAAATGTTGTTTGCCATTAATTTGAGTATTGCGCTGTTGGTTTTGTAAATCACTATACCAACAACTGGCAGTTTCTATCAGCCCCCTGCCCGTTGCAGCTAAGTTTTGCTTAATCAAATTCTCAGATTGCGCCTCACTTAATTCTGGATAACATAAGTTAATGTTTATTTTAGTAATGCGACGGCGTTTTTTTGCCAATCTTTCCATCATAAAACCTAAACTATTGCCCAGATTTCGTCGCCAATTGGCTGGCATTCTGGCAATTATTTTCAGTATCAATAAGCCAAGGTGGGTGGCCCAATATTTTGGCGCTAAGAAATTTTCTGGCGTTTTATCGGTCATAACGAACTAAATGCTTTTTTCGGTTGTAAGAATTTTCGTTTAGCTTTGTCAGAAAACAAATCACGTTCGTCATAATATTGCAAAAGAATGGCTAGCCCATTTTCAAGTGTTGTTATAAATTCTTGATGATTCAATTGATTCATATTGTTGGCTAATTTAGTCCTGATCTGACTTAAACTCTTCGATCGATGCATTGAACAACTGCTCGTATTTTATCAGCAAATGGCTTTCACGGTAGTGTTTTATCGATTGATTTTGCGATAGTAGTATTTGCTCCCGCCAATCAGGATTTTTTAACGCCGCAAAAATGTCGCGCAATTTTTTATACAGAGTCCCTACCTCGTCAATTGGATCTCCGAGCTGATAAAGATTTTCCTCTGGTATGTATTCCGGATAAGCGACCCGATGAGGCGCGACCGCCACACAACCACTCGCCATCGCTTGCAACATGCTTAATCCTTGAAAGTCATGCAACGCCGTCGAAATAACGATATCGGAGTCAACTAAAATTCTCTGATACACCTCTTTTGATTGGAATCCCCAGCTTAATATTTCCTCGTTTAATGATTGCCTGGCTTTTTTAAAACAGCTCGGAACTTGCCGAAATGACTGTCCTACCACATGCAACTGAAAGGATAATCCTTGTTGTTTCAACAAATCCATCACCTCAAAGAAAATCTCTGGCTGTTTGTCATATTCCCAACGATGATTCCAGACAATTTGAAGCGGCCTGCTGCCTTCAGGTTCGTTTTTATCGGCTCTGTTTTTATCAATTGGCAAAATATCATTTGAGATCGGCACAGGCAGGACCTGCGATTTTTTTGACATACCAGCCAATAGCTGTTTTGGAATACCATCTGGCAGCTTTTTTAGCAACTGTTGAGCGCCATCAAAAAATGTCTGTTGATTGTAGTTTGAATTAAACAGGATTTTATCAGCGCAAAGCAATGAGTAAATCGAAGTCAATTGCGCGCTAACAATATTTGCACTATTTTTATCTGTCGATTCATTCGTTGGGTAAGCAAATTGGTTTTCATGAAAATAGACAATGTTAGGGATCTCAGTCAATTGCGGCACAAACCCTCTAAGACTAGCCAGGTCAACCATAGAAGTGACTATCAGACAATCGTATTGACGGATCAGGAACTCTCGGTATTGAAATGCAAAAGTCAGACTATTGCCTCTAACTCGCCAGGAGAAATAGCGATCAGGTAGAGCGATTTCCGTCCAGGAAAAATTCATTAACCCTTCAACTAACCGTTTGCGCCAGTAACTATGACTCGCCGCATCGTAGCCCGATAAAAGCAAGATCCGTGGTTTAGTGGCTGCTGATATTTTCATTGGAATTGATAGAAATTGATTTGGCTATTTAATCGTAGTAAAGAGCTGATTGGCGCAACTTTTTTTATGCCAGCGGATGATTTCTTTTTGGTCTGTGGCGATCTCATTACCTGCCAGCAGTTCATCTCTGGCATGGTTGGCCATCATCGCTTCGGCCTTATTTTCAATCAACGCTAATAAGCGCATTAATTGCTCTTTTTCTGATTGAGTCAACACCGATTCCATTTCCAGGGTTCGAGCATTGATACATTCGCACAACCGATGGTATATCTCCACTCCCCTGGCGGTCAACACCAGATTTTTTACCTTACGATTGTTTTCAGATAATTCAATATCAACCAGCGCATCTTTGAGCAAACTCTTAACCGCCCGGCTAACCGTATAAGAATCCAGACGACCTAAATAGGCAATATCCGCCGCCTTGATTGGCATATAACTACCAATATTCAATAACACCCGGAATTCTCTGGGGTCCAAGTCGGTAATTTTGCGGATCGCGGCGTCTTTGTTCAATTGCAGAAGGTTAGTCACCACAGCTATCTGAAATGGCAGGTGCTGGTAAAGCTCCAAAGGAGCATCGATCCGCGTCGTCAAAGGAAATTTTATTTTAGATGGTTTGGTTGAATAATTCAAAAGTTATTAAACGGGGTTAAATGGACAAACTCAAATACTATCAATAAACCGCTCAAATAGAAATAGTATCTATAACAGCCTTATACCGTTAATGCAGCTAATACTGTTAATCGTCAGACAAACCATTTTGCTTCAGGAAAGAAAATTCATAACTTTTTTCGGAACATTTCGCATGAAAAATATTGATTTTGCTGCTTAACTTTTTTACCAGTAAACACATTTGCTCGGATTTAGCTTTAGACACCGCCGCGCCGATATAAATGCTTTGAATAAGCTCAGTAGGAAAATTTAAGCATAATTCATCGTCAGGCGCTCGTTCAATAATCAAACGCCATTCCTTTTGCTTACGATATTGATAATTTTGAGTGACTAACAGTCTCATAAAATCAACAGGGATTTCATTGAGTTCTCCAACCATTAATTCAACACAATCTTCTAAACTCACCGTTTTTGGCGGCTGCTTACTATAATGGACTGGAACACAGCGTTCAAAAATAGCTCCCTCAGCTGATTTAAACTTGATCACCACGCCTGCATACCGCTCAGCCTCTAATAGCCAAAGCTCCGAGTCAGTAGCATTTTCAAAAAATGGTAAGAGCCGTTTGTTTTCGATAAATGCCAGCCATTCGGCATGAAGATCTTTGGCATGATTGAAGGATTTATCCACCATGGCAGGCAATAGTCCAACTAACGCTTCCCTTATTTCGTCTTCATTACTAAACCGGTTGTCACCGCGCCAACGTATTATCGCCTTTTGCAGTGGATGGTTTGGACTACCTTTTGGAGCTGATTTTCCTAAAATAGCCGAAGTCATATATTTTACTGCTCGCTCAAAAAGCGCTTGGCTATCAAAATTCAGTAGTGTCGATTGATTTGGCAGAAAAGGATCCCGTAGCTCTTCGGATTTAAATAGGGGAAGCGATTGGTGTTTCAAGATCTGCATGACGCCTTGGAAACTGCCGTAATAAGCAAAAGCTGGGGGTAAATCGGCCATTTTATCTATTGATTCCTCATAAAAAACTGCTAGGTTTAACAGTATTAAAGCCACAATATTCGATAGGTTCATAAATAATTGTAGTAGAATTCAAGCCAGTAAGGACCGTTTTATTGGATTATTTTATACCTAAGTGCTAACAATAAATAAAACGATTGTCCCATTTGCGGACA
This sequence comes from Kangiellaceae bacterium, assembly GCA_030590405.1. Lineage (GTDB taxonomy): Bacteria > Pseudomonadota > Gammaproteobacteria > Enterobacterales > Kangiellaceae. Next base: position 4,313 of record JAUUYO010000129.1, on the reverse strand, counting down.
CTTATCGGTCAAAATCCTCAAAAGCGGACATCGAAATCAATGTCCGCCACAATCGATAACATTTATTTCTTTTAAATTTCAAAAACTTAACCAACAAAGAAATATTGGTACGAGTCCTGCTTATTAGTTATTTGATTATTAAATAAACCACTAATTTCGCCAGGAAAATAAAATGAGCCAACCTCAATTAATCAAACATCGAGTCTGTGTCGCGCTCTTCACTATTGGTCTTTGTTTGGCCGTCATTCATGGCGCGTTTGGTAATTCAGCAAGCATCACCCCCTACAGCTGCAGCAACTCACTCAGAAGTTAATTGTCTGGTTAACAGAGATCTCCCCAGCCTTTCTTAATCCCATAATCATCTAAACAGACATTTGTTTAAAACAATTTCTTTGTTTGCCTCAAAAGCTCAAAACCAATGGATTTATTTGTGTAGACTAATTAATACACTTAATATATTAGAGTAGTAATATGAAAGTAAGAAAAGGCGACAATAAAAAATCATTCTTTAGAAGCGAACGTCTTTATCATACAGGTGATGGTTGGTGGATAAGCACCCGAGAGCAGACTGAGCTAGGCCCCTTCGATTATCAAGATGATGCATCGGTCGAACTCTGTTTATACATTCGCAAAATCAATATGTATAATAGTCAGATAGCATCTTGAATTCTGGCTAAAAACCTTAATCTCAGAGTATTATATAGCCTCTATGGTTCAAAAATAACTTCACATTCAATATGTGTTTCAGCAGTCAGTGAGTTACTAATCAAACAGGTTTGCTCGGCCTTATTTAAAAGTTTAACTGCCTTTTCAGGATTTTCCTGCTTGGGGATGAGTAATTTTACTTTGATCATTATTTTGGTAAATTGAGTCACCCGATCCACTCGTGATAGTTCACCATTTGCTTCACACTCAATCGAAATCCAATCCAATTTAGAAGCCCTTGAAATAGCTCGGAAAGACAATACCGTACAAGTCGCTACAGACGACATTAACATATCTTCAGGAGACCAGATATCTCCCGGACCATTAAAACCAATTGGCGGTGCCGCTAACATTTCAGGCAAATTGTCTGCGGCAACTTTCAAGTTACCTTGCTTTTCACCCGACGCTTTTACTTTGTAATAATGTGGTAGCTCGTGCATTAGATCACCTTTGGGTTAACTAAAACCTCTCTGCTGTTATATTATTTGAAAGTGTAAATCAAAACGGTTAAAAAAATAATGATATCGATCATAAAGATGTCACCTGTACTAGTGCCCAATATGATGCCTCTAGTTTAAAGCCTTCCTATCAGACCATTTTCGGGCAACAAAGGCTCCGGCTAACATTGTCGCCACAAACAATAGAGTTTGCCACTGCAAATAAGCTAAAGCTGCAAACGCCGGTCCTGGGCAATAACCGACTAACGCCCATCCAACGCCAAAAATCATTGCTCCAATCATTAAAGGTTTATCAATAGTCGTTTTAATTGGCAAAAGAAATCGCTCAGCAAGCAATGGAGCTTTGCGTTTTAACAATATTCGAAAGGTCAATAAAGTCGTAGCTAATGCACCACCCAAAACAAAAAGCAAAGAGCCATCCCAGTCGCCAAAGATATCAAGAAAACCTTGCACCCTGGTGGTATCAGTCATACCTGATGCAGCTAACCCAATACCAAAAACCAATCCAGAAATTATGGCGATTAAATTCTTCATCAGATGATTCCCATCAGGTGTCGAAACAGCAGCATACTAAGTACACCAAAGGTGATAAATAACAACGTAGAAATAATTGAACGATTGGAAAATCGTGATATACCACAAACTCCATGGCCAGAGGTGCAACCTGATCCTACCTGAGTACCAAAACCCACTAAAAAACCACCTGAAATCAGGATAGGTAAGCTGGCATTGCTCGGTGAGGGGTCAGGAAGATCAGCTAATAAATGTAATAGAATTGCGCCACCCACTAAACCTGAAAGGAAAAGCCATCGCCATAATTTATCACCTACCGATTGGTTAAATAGACCAAAGGCAATACCACAAACACCAGCTATGCGGCCATTAAACAGCAATAACATGGTTGCAGATAAACCAATCAGAAAACCGCCGATAAGCGTGTAATAAAAATTAACACCAGAAAATAACACTTCGAACACTGTTAACTCCAAATAACTGAAAGCCTGACTCAATAAAATAGCGCTTTATAATTTAGAGCAAAATTATAAGGCGGTTGCAATGGATAGCACCAAGAACCTTCTGTTATATCTATATAACTTTAACCTGGAAAAATCAGTTGAAGTCGTGGAAAGAGTGCTAGACCAGACTAAGCTTCTCGTAACCTCAAAAAAGGCTTTTCAATATAAATATGGGCAAAGCTAGAAAAAATAACCGTCAGTACCAATGCCCAAAAATACACACCAAATACCTGAAAAATAGTTGCAGAGGTAATGGTATCTTTATCAAGCGTGCCAAAAACAATTGCCGCCCCAAATACAATAAACACAAAGTGGAATAAATAAATGGAAAAAATCAATTGGGCAAAAGGATGCCAGATGGGCCATGACAAAATCCATTTAACTATCCGGCTCGGCCCAACTGGGCAAAGTGCCATCAATAATAAAATAGACATTCCAAAACTGTATACATAACGATTAAAGACCAGAAACATCAGATTAGCACCGGGATCAAAAGGTGCGTAAAAGTCATCTTCTTTATTGATCAATGGAAAACTAAATGACCAGGCAATCAAATAAATTCCCAATAGCAGTATAAAAGCATTCACCAGACGATTCCGTTTAAAAAATTCAACGATCACCTTGCCATAATAGTGATGCAAATAAGCCACCAACATACCCATAAAAAACGCTCCAATACGCGCATCCAGATCATAATAGAGATGATCAGAAAGTAACCGAGCAAAATCACGGTTGTAAACCACTTCATAAAAAGGCGTTAAATAAAGTTCGGGATGGTTAGCGGTCCACCAATAGCGATAAACCACTGCGGCTATACATAAACCAACAAGAAATGCGAGCCTCCAACGGATTTTATACATTAACAGGCAGATGAACGGCAACATAAAGTAAAACTGCATTTGTACCTCTAAAGACCATCCAACCGGGATTATTGGTTTTTGTCCCTCAAAGTAGTTTGAACTGAATAGCAAGTTGGACAAAATATAACCATCATGCCGAGAATTAGTTGGTAAGAATATTAATAACGCCAGCAAAAATAAAGGATAGATCCGCATCAAGCGGCGTTTGAAAAATCGCATCACATCCAGGGATTGATTTCTGTCATATTCTCTAAAAAGAGAATAGCTCACCAGTAAACCACACATAACAAACAGCGGATCAGAACCCTGGGCCTGCCACATCCAATTAAAATAACCAGGAAATTCAGCAATAAACCCCTCGACTTTATCATCCAGTATTTTGGCAATACCGAATAAAACGTGAAAGAGCACCATTAATAAAATAGTGATAGCTCTGGCACCATCTAAAGTTGCAAACTTAGCGTGGGGCCGAAAAAAGATGCTTTTGAGATCAGCCTTAAAATTAATTGTGCTCTTATAGCGAGTCCATAATGATGGCCTGACCAAGCTTTCATCAATGTTCGTTTCAAATTCTGTTGAAGCAGATAACTTCATTATAAACCTGTTTTTTAGCGGCTGTTCTTTGCTTCGATTGTTTGGCAACGATAATAATACATCCTGCCCCGTGCAGACAAGATTTTAAGTGTTTTATCAGCCTTTGTTTACAACATATATAGAACTGCTGTGCCAATCGATTTGGAGGTTTTGATACTTGAAACGGCCTTGTAAGACGAGAAATGCCTTGTATTTCACTCACAACGCAAGTTTTAGGTTTATTTTAACAAATGTTCGTTTAATGGGGCATTCTTTTGAGGTGGGCTAACGTCTGAGTGTTTTACGTTTGCTTGCAGCGACCTTAGTGTTAGCTATAAATTGGCTCCGTTTTTTATCAACTCTTTGCTTAGCTTCTTTAATTGCTTTTTCTACGTCAGGGGGAGTGTTTCATCTTCTTGTTTTTTTATCGCTCGTCTTATTTTTAAATCGTCCGCATAACCCGACCTTAAATATCCAGGTTCTTCGGTGCTACTTTCTACAGCTTTTTTATGCCTTTTTTTAATATCAGGCTAAGCCGTTGTCTTGAATTTGACAGCGCACATGTTGAATTAAAATGTATTTTGTAGGGTGGGCAGTCATTTTTGCCCACCATTTTCGTTAAATTCAAAGATCCAGCGTGGGCAGAAGAGATTGCCCACCCTACTTGACTAGGTTGAACACCACTCAGTCTTTAAGAGATT
>JAUUYO010000230.1 GCA_030590405.1 Kangiellaceae bacterium | reverse complement strand
GCTGGTTCTGACTACATGCCACCAAGAGCTGTTGATTTATTGAGTCGGTTTCAGGATATGGTGGTTTCTGTTAAAGGTTTTGACGATATCTATGATCGCGCAATCCATGTTTTTTTGACCATGGCTCGCCATCAGTTTTTTTACGACGTAAATAAACGCATGGGACGGCTAATGATGAATGGAATTTTATTGAGCGCAGGTTATCCTGCTCTCAATTTATCGGCAAAACGTAAACTTGAATTTAATACATTGATGATGGCGTTTTATGATTCCGGCGATGAAAAACCAATGAATCAATTTATGCGCAGCTGTATAGATCCTCGCATGATTGAAATTATGAGTGAATGATTGAAATAGAACGGAGAGTTTGAGTTCATAGAGTTTAAGAGTTTGAACTCTATGCTCTATGATATTAAACTCTAAACACATAAAATAAAGGAAAATCATGGACAGAAAAATATCAGTTGTTGGCTTGGGATATGTTGGATTACCTGTAGCCATTGCATTTGGCAATAGCCATCAAGTCATTGGTTTTGATTTAGATTCGAAACGAATTGAAGAATTAGAAGCAGGCCATGATCGCACCCTAGAAGTGAGCGATGAAGAGCTAAAATCCAGCAATGTAGTATTAACTTGTAATCCAGAAGCTCTTAAAAACGCAGATTTTCATATTGTTGCGGTGCCAACCCCCATTACTAAGGCTAAATTGCCTAATTTGGGCCCAATGCTATCTGCTTCTAGAACGATTGGCCAACAGCTCAAGAAAGGCGACATTGTTATTTACGAATCGACAGTTTATCCCGGCGCAACAGAAGAAGAATGTGTGCCTATTCTTGAAAAGGAATCAGGGTTAAAGTGTGGTGTTGATTTTAGCGTCGGATATTCTCCCGAGCGGATCGTGCCGGGAGATAAAGAGCGTACCTTTACTAAAATCACAAAAATTGTTTCAGGCCTGGATCAACAAACTTTAGATATCGCTGCCGAAGTGTACGGTAGTGTTGTGACTGCCGGTATTCATAAAGCCTCCTCAATAAAAGTCGCTGAAGCAGCTAAAGTTATCGAAAATACCCAAAGAGACCTTAATATCGCGTTAATGAATGAGTTAGCGGTAATTTTTGAGCGAATGGATATTGATACCTTGGATGTGTTGGAAGCGGCTGGAACTAAGTGGAATTTTTTACCTTTTAGGCCTGGTTTGGTGGGTGGTCATTGTATCAGTGTCGATCCTTATTATTTGACTTATAAAGCTGAGCAGGTCGGTTACCGCCCAGAAGTGATCCAATCTGGTCGACGAGTTAATAACAATATGGGAAAATTTATTGTCGAGCGATGCGTCAAACAGATGATTTTGCAGGATAAAAAAATCAAAGGTGCCAAAGTGGGCATTTTGGGCATGACTTTTAAAGAAGATTGTCCTGATTTACGAAATTCAAAAGTCGTTGATTTGGTGACTGCTTTTCGAAGTTATGGTATTGAGCCGATAGTGACCGACGCAATGGCAGAATCAAAAGAAGCGGTTGAAATTTATGGTGTTGAACTCTCTGACTTTGAAGCAGTAAAAAGCTGTGAATTAGTGGTGGTAGCGGTTGCTCATAAAGAATACAAAGCTCTCAATGCTGATGATTACGCAGCAATGTTAACTTCAAACGGTGTTTTGTTTGATATTAAGGGGATTTTGCCCAGAGCGGAACTTGCTGATAAAAATATTGCTGTTTGGCGGATATAAGCCGAAGACTCAGGAACCAGAAGCGAGTTTAAAAGCAAAGGACGTTTTAGAGTGCTTCGCTAGAGAAATGATTGGTAACACTTGATACTGAAAGGTCAAACTTAATAACTCTCCCCGTTCCTAATCCCCTTGACTTCAACTCTAAGACAGGGATAATTCAGCTCAATTGAAGAATTGGCTGAATTAGCCTATTTGTTGCGAAACGTCTAAATCCAAGGTTTTACAATGAAAGTAACAGTTTTTGGTATTGGTTATGTCGGCCTGGTTCAAGGGGCTGTATTAGCTTCAGTTGGCCATGACGTGGTTTGTGTTGACGTTGACGAAGGTAAGGTAGAGGCGCTTAAACAAGGTGATATCCCGATTTTTGAACCCGGATTAACAACTCTGGTTAAGGATAATTTTGAAGCCGGTCGATTAAAGTTTACTACTGACGCGGAAATGGCAGTTAACCATGGCGAATTTCAATTTGTTGCGGTTGGAACGCCGCCTGACGAAGATGGTTCTGCTGATCTTAAATATGTCTTATCCGTTGCTGAAACCATTGCAGAGCATATGCAAGATGAAAAAATCATCATCAATAAATCCACCGTGCCTGTTGGCACTGCTGATAAGGTCGCCTCTACAATTGCCAGTAAGCTCGAAGCCCGTAGCAAAAAACTATCTTTTTCCGTTATCTCCAACCCTGAATTTCTAAAAGAAGGTTCAGCGGTTAGTGATTGTTTAAAACCGGACCGAATTATCATCGGTACATCCGATAGCACCTCAGAAGAAAAAATGCGCGAACTTTACGCGCCCTTCAATCGAAACCACGACAAAGTGATCGTTATGGATGTGCGCTCTGCTGAGCTAACTAAATATGCGGCGAATTGCATGCTAGCCACCAAAATATCCTTTATGAATGAAATGTCGAATTTGGCAGAAAGGTTAGGTGCGGATATTGAGTCGGTTCGTCACGGCATCGGCTCTGATCCTCGAATCGGTTATCAATTTATTTATCCTGGCTGTGGTTATGGTGGTTCCTGCTTCCCTAAAGATGTACAAGCTTTAGTTAAAATTGCCGGTGATATTGATTATAAATCTTCGATATTGGAAGCCGTGGAAGAAGTCAATAATCGACAAAAAAATAAATTATATGAACATCTCAGCAGGCATTATTTAAATAAGAACCCGTCGCAGAGTTTGGCCGGAAAAACCATTGCTGTTTGGGGGCTTAGCTTTAAACCCAATACTGATGATATGAGAGAAGCATCTAGTCGGGTACTGATGGAGTCTCTATGGCAAAGCGGGGCCAAAGTTCAAGCCTATGATCCAGAAGCGATGCACGAATCACAAAGGATCTATGGTCAACGGGATGATTTAATTTTATCAGGAACCAAAGAGGCAGCACTTAAAGATGCGGATGCATTAGTTATTTGCACCGAATGGAGCCAATTTCGCGCCCCGGATTTTGAATTGATAGCTGATTCATTAAATGAAAAATTGATCATCGATGGACGCAATATGTTTGATCCGGAAGTAATGAAGAGCAAAGGTTTTGATTATTACGGGATTGGTAGAGGCTTGTCGATCCAAAGGTAAATAATTATGGAGGCATCTTCCTGCTTCCAAAAAAATTGATAGGTTTTTATGAAAGTTTTAGTTACTGGTGCTGCTGGTTTTATTGGTTTTTATGTCGCTAAATATTTAGTGGATCGTGGTGATGTAGTTGTCGGCATTGACAATATCAACGATTATTATGACCCACAGCTAAAATATGACCGGTTAGCCATCCTCGATAAATTAGAACGATTTTCCTTTATCAAACTGGATATTGCCGATAATGCTGGTATGCTAAAGTTGTTTGAGCAAAACAAATTTGATGCTGTAGTGCATTTAGCTGCACAGGCTGGCGTAAGATATTCGTTAGAAAATCCTCACGTTTATATGCAGAGCAATATCGTTGGTTTTTTGAATATTCTTGAAGGCGTTAGACACCACAAGATCAATCATCTGGTTTATGCCTCATCCAGTTCTGTTTATGGCGCAAATACGCTGCAACCTTTTTCAGAGCATCATAATATCGATCACCCTGTTTCTTTATATGCCGCCAGCAAAAAAGCCAATGAATTAATGGCGCACAGTTATAGTCATTTATATGGTATGAAAACCACCGGTCTTCGATTTTTTACTGTTTATGGCCCCTGGGGGCGACCGGATATGGCCCCCTTTTTATTTGCCAAAGGGATCAGTAATGGAGATACCATTAATTTATTTAACAATGGCGATATGAGTCGAGATTTTACTTATATTGATGATATTGTTGAAGGTGTTGTTCGAGTGATGGACAACCCAGCAAAAGGCAATCCTGAGTGGAGTGGTGATGCGCCCGATCCTGCTTCTAGCTATGCCGACTATCGAATCTATAATATAGGTAATAATAATCCGGTTAAATTAATGGATTTTGTAAAGGCGATAGAAAATGCGGTTGGGAAAAAAGCTAATACCAATTTTATGCCGATGCAGCCGGGGGATGTCCAATCCACATTTGCCGATGTTTCAGAGTTAGAGTCTGCGGTTGGGTTTAAACCAGGTACCTCGCTACAAGATGGCATTAATATTTTTATTGATTGGTATAAAGGTTATTATAGGGGCTAGAGTTAACGGTTCAGGAATTGAAGCCGGAAGTGATGACAGGTTGTTAGCGCATGTTGTTGGCCGAAGAGCGCTCGTCAGTCTGTCAGTCTTGTAAATCGATTGATAAAGCACTACACTGTGTCATACGTACTGTATGACAAAGGGTGGGTTTAGTTTATGAGAATCAATGCAAGGTTGGATGAAGAAGGAGAGAAGTATCTTCACAAAATCCAGCAAATAAAAGGATTCAGTAGTATTACCGAGGCGCTTAAGTATTCATTGCAACAAGCGGCTAATGGGCTTTCTAACGAGTCTAAGCCTGGTGATAAAATGCGTGGCTTTTTGGCTAGCGGATATGTTGGGGCCTTTGAAGGACCCGAAAACGGTTCGGTTGATTACAAAGAATTTTTATATAAAGAATTGCAGGATAAGCATGATATTATGTGATACGGGCTTTTGGTACGCTTTGGCAAACCCGAAAGATCGACATTACCTCCAGGCGCTGACGGTTGCCCAATCACTTAAAGAAGATCCTATTACTACCTGGCCAGTGGTAATGGAAACCTGTCATTTGTTGACAAAAAGAATTTCTGCTCAAGCTTGTATTTCATTTATTGAACAGCTGAAAGTGCAAAATATACAAATTCAAACCTTATTAGAAGAAGACTTAAAAAGAATCTATC
>JAUUYO010000225.1 GCA_030590405.1 Kangiellaceae bacterium | reverse complement strand
GTTCAAAGGGGCAAATAAAAAAAACACTTAAAGATCGACTGGATGTCACCAGTATTTATTTTCAAATGGATGCCAAGGCGGAAATTAACCGCACTAAAGTTTATATGAAAACCCTTTTTGTAAGAGAGGATGACAACAATTTTAAAGTTGTGTCCCGATATTTTGGAAAAGAATAATGGCAAAATTGATATTATTTTGGGGCGAAAAAAATAACCCGTCATTTACCTGGCGGCTTTCCGCGAACCAGGGAGATGGGTCACCGCAAACGCCTGCTCACTATAACTATCAACTTGAAAGCAAGGAGATACTCAAAGCCGACCTGGCTTGTATCGCGGATATGGCTCAATCAAATAGTGTGACTCTGGTGCTTTCATCAATTGATATTGCTACCGCACAGGTCGAAGTGCCAAATAAAGCTCAGCGGTTATTGCGAAAAGCCGTTCCCTATATGCTTGAAGATGAAATCGCTACTTCGGTTGACGATCTTTTCTTTGCTTTTGCAGAGCGAAATAAAAATAATCAATTGCCAGTCAGGGGGATCGAGCGAGTTTACCTGGAATCATTGCTGGAGCAGTTTAAACTGGCTGAGATCCGATTATCAGAAATAGTGGTGGATATTGATCTGCTGTCCTCGCCAGAGGAAGGTATAACACTGCTGATGACTGAGTCACAATGTCTAACGGTGGATGATAAAAGTGTGCGTTGGCATTGCCACCCCGATGATTTTACCTGGCTAATACAAAAACAAATCAGCGATGACGATCTTGAGGATGAACTTCCAGTCGCAATTCCGTTGAATATCTATTCAGAGCAGCCAACGGATGAGTTTGTCCACCAGTTGCCAGTGGGACGATTTGCTCCGCAGCATCACCAGGTCTCTGATGTTTTTGAGTTTATGCTGGAGCAAGAGCGTAAAGGTATTAACCTTCTGCAAGCAGAGTATGAACCCAAAAAAGAAAGCTCCAGGCTCACTGACTTTTTAATTAAGGTCGCATCTATCGCCGGTTTTGTGCTATTGACCCATCTAATTTATCAAGGCAGTAATATTTATACCCTGTCGGAGAAAAAGCAGCAACTAGATGCGCAAAAAATTACCCTGTATAAACAGGCGTTTCCTGGAACAAAAAAAATCAGAAATCCGGAAAAAAGCATGAGAACCTATATTAAAAATATTGGCTCGTCTTCCGGCAGTGGAGATTTTTTAAGCCTGCTCATCTCAAGCAGTGAGCTATTAACCGATTTGAGCAAAATCTACCCGACTAATATCAACTATGAGAATACTCGCAGCGAGTTAAGACTTGACGTGATTGCATCTGATCTGGTGATTCTGGATAATTATGCCGAAGCGCTAAAAGCAAGTGGACATCAAGTAGAAAAATCTTCTGAAACAAAACGTGGCGATGGATATTCCAGCCGTCTCATTATCAGAAAATAAACCGCTCAATTGAGATAGGATAATATATGGAACAAATAAAAGCCTGGTTTACTTCGCTTGATGAAAAAGACCAAAAAGTAACGATTGTTGCAGCGATTGCGTTTTTTATTTTTTTGATTTATTTTATTTTGATTGAGCCTGTCAATGACTCAGCAAATAAACTGAAAACGGAAGTGGCAGCCAAACAAAAAACGATTGATTGGATGAAAAAGCAGATCCCGGTTATTCTTTCTAACAAAGGCGGCGCTGGTGGCGGTAAAAGTTCATTGCCTCTTTCTACGCTGGTGAATAACTCGACCAAAAAATACAGCCTTCCAGTATCCAGGCGCGACAGTAAAAGTCCGAATGAAATGCAAGTCTGGTTTGATAATGTTTCCTTCGACTCGTTTTTGAGTTGGGCCGCTGAAGTGAAATCAGAATATGGTGTGACAATTACTAGCGTTAATGTACGTAGTCGCGATCAAGATGGGATCACCAGTATTAATGTGAAGCTGCTTAAATAACTTTATACAATTCAGCTGTTCAAATGAATACTGTCATTGTGAGCGTAGCACGGCAATCTCCTAATTAGTGACTAGCAATAATAATTTAATAGGATAAAGATGAAAAAGAAAATAATCATTTTAGTTAGTTTATTTATCATTCTGGTTGTGGTATTTGCGCCAGTGAAGTTAGCGGAAAATCTTATTCCAAAAAACAATAGCCTGATCATTAGCGGTATGCAGGGAAGTATCTGGTCCGGCGAAATTGACACTGTTGATATTATGGACTGGCGTTTACAAGAGGTTAATTATAATTTAAGTATTATCTCGTTGCTTTCTGGAAATCTTGGCGGTTCTGGTGAAGTTCAAGCTGGAGATATTAAAGGTAATTTTTCTTTTGAAATTGAAGATCAAAAAAACATTGAAATCGTCGATGTTAATATTGAAACTTCAGCCATTAATTTTGAAAAATATCTTCCCTTCCCTGGAATAGAGTTAGGCGGAAAAGTCTCGACAAAGGATTTTTATGCTCAATTAGTCAACCAGAAACCAGTCGTTATTTCAGGGGTGACCAGTTGGAATAACGCCAACATTGATCTCAACGGCAAAAAATGGCCCTTGGGTAGCTTTGATATTATTTGGACGACAGATACAAAAACCAGTCTGATTGTTGGAACTATCGGTAAAAGTAAAAAAAATGAGTTAAGTCTTGATGGCCGCATAAGCTTGACAAAAAATGGTTTACTTGAATTTAAAGGGAGCATTTCACAATCCATCGATAAAAGCATTTACGCGGCATTTTCATTGTTTGCTGATGGTCGCGCAAAGAGTGGGCGCTTGCCGATCAAGTTTAAAAAGAAAGTACTTTAGGGCTGATATCAAGCATGTCAACGGATAAACCAAACATGACAACGAGTAGACCATCCATCTCATTGCCCTGGGATTCTATCGATACCGTTTTACTCGATATGGACGGCACTCTGTTAGATCTTCATTTTGATAATTATTTTTGGGCGGAATATGTTCCTCGCTGCTATGCCAAAAAGACAGGCTTATCTTTAACTGAAAGCAAATCAAAATTAGCCGATTACTCAGATCGAGTAAGAGGTCAGCTTGAATGGTATTGTCTGGATTACTGGAGTGAAAAATTAGCGCTCGATATTGAAGCTTTAAAAAAAGAAGTGGATCATAAAATTTTATTTAGACCGCAGGTGATTGAGTTTTTAGATTTTTTAAAGACAAATAAAAAGCGGATCATTCTGGCAACCAATGCGCACCCAAAAACGCTGGAACTCAAGCTGATGCGAACGGATTTTAGCGGTTATTTTAGCGTGTTATCCAGTTCACACGAAATAGGTTACCCTAAGGAAGAAATCGCCTACTGGGAAGCGCTAACTCACAAATACACCATCACGCCTAAGCGCAGTCTTTTTATCGACGATAGTTTGCCAGTGTTACAGGCCGCCAATCAATTCGGGATCCGCTATCTGCTCGGTATTGCTAAGCCGGATCTACAAAAAGACGAAGTTGATTGTTCACCTTATACTGGTATTCGAGATTTTAGTCAGTTATTCTAGTTTCAGGTTCTAGTATTTACTGAAAAGAGAATACCAAATCATGCAAAAACCTCAAATTACCCGAAGTCAACAGATTGCAAAAACTCGCTTGTTTAAAGTGGAAGAGTTAGATCTAGCGTTTTCTAATGGTGAAATAAGAACTTATGAGCGACTGGTTGCCGGGCCGAATGGTGCCGTTATGATTGTTCCCATTTTAGACAACGAGCGTTTGCTCTTGATCAGAGAATATTCCGCCGGAACAGATAATTATCAATTGGCCTTTCCTAAAGGATTGATGGAAGAAGGTGAAACTGTCGAGCAAGCCGCTAATCGAGAACTAAAAGAAGAAATTGGTTTTGGCGCACGAAAGTTTAGCGCCATGAAACAAATGAGTTTAGCGCCAGGATATTTGACCCATAAAATGAATCTGGTGATGGCCGAAGATTTATATCCAGAATCATTAGCGGGAGATGAGCCGGAACCTCTTGAAGTCGTAGAATGGCCGGTTGATGATATTGAAGCAATTATTGAACAACCCGATTTTACTGAAGCCCGATCGATAGCGGCTTTATTTTTAGCAAAACAAATTCTTGATAAAAGAGTTTAAAAATACGAGAGATAAATGCAAACTTTATTGGATGACGTGATTAACATTGCCCGGCAAGCTGGCAAAAAAATATTGGAAATCTACAATACCAATGATTTTGATGTACAAATCAAAGGCGATGATTCACCTTTAACCAAGGCAGATTTAGCGGCTCACAATATTATTGTGAATTTCCTCGAAGAAAAATATCCCGACATCCCTTGTTTGTCTGAAGAAAGCACCGGAATAAAATTTGAGGACCGCAAACAATGGACCGAATGTTTTGTGATTGATCCGCTGGACGGTACTAAAGAATTTATCGCCAGAAATGGTGAATTTACTGTCAATGTCGCCTTGCAAGAAAACGGCAAGACCAAACTTGGTGTGATTTATGTACCGGTAGCTGATGTCATGTATTATGCCGCAGAAGGGATTGGTGCTTTTAAGCAAGAGCAGAATAAATCAGCCAATAAAATACAGGTAAGACCGCTACAACAAAAAGACGGGAAAAATCATTTTACGGTCGTTGCCAGTCGTCGTCATGGACTGGATAAAGTCGAAACGCTTTGTCAGAATTTTGCCAGCTTTGATCTAACCAGTCGGGGAAGCTCGTTAAAAATGTGCATGGTCGCGGAAGGTTCCGCCGATCTGTATCCTCGCCTGGCATTAACCTCCGAATGGGACACCGCAGCAGCACAAGCGATTGTTGAACAGGCGGGCGGTAAAATTGTGCAGTTGGATTTTTCTGATATGACTTACAACCAAAAAGAGTCGTTGCTCAATCCCTTTTTTTTAGTGCTAGGAGATCCGGAGTATAATTGGCAAAAAGAGTTAGTTATTCCAACGTTCGATTGATCAGCATGAAAAGCGACATTTCCATGTGAGTTATTCCCCCTCTTTACTAAAGAGGGGCTAGGGGAGATTTTAAGAAGTCCAGGGTAATGAATAAGCTGATTATACGCTGTACACTGAAGAATCCCCCTCAATCCCCGGGCCGCCGGTTCTAAAGCCTTTAAAATCAGCTTGAGTGAGGGTGTCAGCGAAAGGACGGTAGTCTTGCCAAATCTGGGCAATATCATCGGACGG
>JAUUYO010000141.1 GCA_030590405.1 Kangiellaceae bacterium | reverse complement strand
GGAATAATTTGACACTGTCAAGATTGATTATTTGATCAAATATTGTTAAATTATTCGCCATGAGCAAACAATCCATAAACCCGACTGAACCTGTGAGCAGCAACTATCATCATGGTGACCTGCGAGCGACCTTGTTAAAAGAGGCAAATGAAATGGTTCGTGAATCGGGGGTCGAAGCGATATCACTGCGTAAGCTCTCTTCCCGCGTTGGCGTTTCGCGAACAGCGCCCTATCACCACTTTAAGAATAAGAATGAGCTTCTCTGCGCGATTGCAGAGCAAGGTTTTTGCCTATTAGATGATAGAATACGTGCGGGTTTTAACAATGATAATCATTTACCACAAGATAAATTATATGGCTATGTGCATGGTTACGTGAAATTTGCCAAGGATAATCCTGAACTCTACGAACTCATGTTTGGCCGCACAATCTGGAAACAACAGATAAGCACCGAGGATTTACGCACTGCCGCTTACCCTTGTTTTCAGCACCAGGTTAAAATGATTGGTGAGTGGCAAAAATCGGGTTTGCTCGATAAAAATCAAAATACCCTACGATTATCACAAGTTATCTGGGGAACTTTGCATGGCATCGCAAAATTGCTGATTGATGGGATCTACACTCAGACCAGCCAGGTAGAAGAAATCTGCGATTGTGCAGTTGAGTTATTCGGGGTTCAATCAAAAACCTGAATATTCAACCAACAATCACTCTGTCGCGCCCCGCTTTTTTAGCTTGATAAAGGGCGGCATCTGCCCTTTCAAGAAAACTTTTATCGTCGTCACCAGCCCTTAATTTTGTAATACCTAAAGAAACGGTCACGGCAACTTTTTTTCCACTTCTTATTTGCACAAAGGCCGCAGCTATTTCTGCTCTGATTCTTTCGGCAGTTTGTGTGCCAGCCTCAAGTTGACAGCGAGGCTGTAGTACCGCAAACTCTTCACCACCAACCCGAGCGAGGACTTCATGTTTTCGTACTACCTTATTTGCTGCGAGACTGATTTCTTTTAAAACTTCATCACCGACAGGATGGCCGTAGTTATCATTGATCATTTTAAAGTGATCAATATCAAATGAAATAATTACCAGTGATGTATTCTCTCTTTGGGCGCTCAAAACTTCTTGCTCAAGACGCTCACGAAAGTACCTGATGTTGTATAAGCCAGTTAATGCGTCGCGTAATGCTAAAAGGGTAACCAAACTTTCTTTTCGGCCCACATACCAGCCAAACAACGAAAATGATAGACTGGTGCCCAGTAACATATAGCTATATAAACCAATGTTTGCTGATAACTCATCGATCGGCGCGGCACCTTGAAACATTCGAATGAGTAGCCAACCTAAAGGCGCGCCTATTGAAAGGATTGCTCCCTGAGCGGCTCTGATTTGGGGATTAAACCTTTGATTTAACATAATTAAAGACTAGTATATAAAGAAAGACTTCGCCAGCATTACTGGCTCATAATCGACTACAGCTATACATTTTAATATTCATCGCAATCGCTAGGAGCCTGTCCGTGAATAGAGACCGTAACGAGGGAAAGCAATTTTGAGTGAGATTTGTCGGTCATTTGAGACGAATAGCCAGTCTATTTAACGAAAATGAGCGGCAAATCTAGCCAAAATAGCTTTTCCGTAGTAGGTTTCCTATTCTCAGACAAGCTCCTAGTTAAGAGGTTTAAATAAATGCAGATTCAGTTCTTTGGTGCAACTCACGAAGTCACAGGCTCTTGTTACTTGATCACGGTTGGAAAAAGCAAACTATTGGTTGAATGTGGATTAGTTCAAGGTAGTCACGAACACGAAAGACATAATAGTGATGACTTCCCCTTCTCGGCCAATGAAATTGACGCGGTGGTGCTTTCACATGCTCATATCGATCATTCTGGCCGCCTGCCCTTGCTTGTCAAACGCGGTTTTAATGGGAATATTTATAGCCATAGCGCAACAGTCGATCTTTGCGCCATTATGCTCGCTGATTCTGGTTATTTAAATGAGAAAAATGCCCATTGGGAAAATAAAAAACGAGAACGCAAGGGACTGGAATTGATAGACCCTTTGTATACAAAAGATCAAGCTCAACAAGCGCATAAGCACTTTCGAGCGATGGAGTACTCACAAAGCAAAGAAATTCTACCAGGCATCAAAGTGACTTTCAGGGATGCTGGACATATTATTGGATCAGCCATTATCGAACTAGAATTAACCGAACAGGGCCGAACTTTTAAAATCGTGTTTAGCGGCGATCTCGGACATGAAAACGCGCCGATATTACGCGACCCTGAAAAAATATCACAGGCCGATCTGGTGATTATGGAAAGCACTTACGGCGATCGCTTGCATCGCGACTGGCAAAATACTTTGCAAGAAATGGGCGATATTATATCCAATGCCAATAGCCGCAAAGGCAATATCTTGATCCCTGCTTTTACTGTTGGTCGAACTCAAGAGTTATTGTATCTGTTAAACCAACACTATGATGAATGGAAAGTTGCTGACTGGGATATTTTCCTCGATAGCCCGATGGGCATTAAGGCCACCGAGGTGTATGCAGCTCATGCTGAAACCTACGATAAGCAGGCAAAAAAAATCAAGCACCAAAATGGCAAACTATTTAATCTAGCTAATTTGCATTTTTCTGAACGAACCGACTATTCGATAAAAATCAATCGGATCAAATCCGGCGCGATCATTATTGCAGGTAGCGGAATGTGTACCGGCGGAAGAATAAAACAGCATTTAAAACATAATATCTGGCGTCATCATGCACATGTCATGATCATTGGATTTCAAGCTCGGGGAACACTCGGCCGGGCGTTAGTGGACGGCGCGAAAGAGATCAATTTATGGGGCGAAACGATCAAGGTCAATGCCAAAATCCACACCGTTGGCGGACTGTCCGCACATGCAGATCAACAAGGTCTCGTTGACTGGTATTCACAGTTTGAAAATCAGCCGAGGGTGGTATTAGTCCATGGTGAACCTCATGCCATGGATGCTCTACAGGGCAAAATAACCCAGCAATTCGGTTGTAAAGTTATCCAGGCAGATTATAAACAGATCCTGACGCTTTAAAATCGAATACTTTAAATCAAACGCTTTAAATCCAGCGATTATAGTTATAAAAAAATGACAAATACCTATTAATCATGCCACAAACTATCAATCAAGCAGGATTAACTTCTGAACAAGCAGCTAAAAAGTTGCTTGCACAAGGTTTAAATACCCTGCCTGAATCCAGGCCGCCGGGATTTGTTTTATTATTTTTAAGGCAATTTAAAAGCCCTTTTATTTATGTGTTGTTAATTGCTGCGGTAGTTTCTTTTGTATTAGGACAAATGACGAACGGCATTTTTATCTTGTTGGTATTATTGCTAAATGCTGTGATCGGAAGTTTTCAGGAGTATTCAGCCGAAAGAGCTGCCAACGCGCTCAACGCCATGGTTCCACAAATGGCTAATGTGCTAAGAGATGGCCATACTGTCAGGATCAATTCCAGGGAACTTGTTTTAGGTGATGTGGTGTTTCTTGCTTCCGGCGATCGTGTGCCAGCGGATGGTGTTTGCCTTGAAGCCCATCAACTAACTCTTGATGAGTCGATGTTAACCGGTGAATCTCAAGCGGTGTTAAAAAAAGCAATCTCTAGTCTTGCTCCTGATCTTGGCCAGATTAGTTCAGGTGAACAAGCCAGCTCAGGTGAACAACAGTGTTTTGCTGGTACAACCGTGGTGAAAGGTCGAGGACTTATAATTGTTAACCATACTGGCAGCGATACAGAAATTGGCAAAATAGCGCAAGCGGTCAACCCTGAGGATCAAGTTAAACCGCCTCTATTACAACGTATTCAGCGCTTCACTTTAATTGTTACAGTTGCCACTCTATTGATCATTAGCTTAATTTTTATTATCTCGTTGATACGTGGCGATCCGCTCGATCAAGTTTTTTTTCTGGGGGTTGCTTTAGCAGTTTCCGCTATCCCCGAAGGTTTACCGGCGGCAATTACCGTGGCGCTCGCAATCGGTATGCGCCGTATGGCCAAAGTCAATGTGATCGTGCGTTCGTTAATGGCGGTCGAAAGTTTAGGCTCTTGTACTTATATAGCGTCAGATAAAACCGGTACATTGACGGTCAATGATATGACCGTGCAACGAATTTTATTGCCCTCGGGTCAAGGCTTTAAAGTCAGCGGTGAAGGACGAGATATTCATGGCGAAGTGACGCCAATCGAAGTTCTGATCGAAACTCAAATTGTAAAACCTGTCGAAACGGTTACTTCGTCAAAAGATTTAAGCTCAGCGCCAACAAACGATTCGATGGTGCAAGTCGAGCGCCTCTGCCGGATCGGCGCACTTTGTAATGAATCAGAATTCTATTTAAAAGATAATCAATGGCATGCTGAAGGTGATCAAGTTGATATTGCACTATTAGTATTGGCAAATAAAATAGGCCAAACTCAACAGGAGTGGCAGCAAAAACATCCTGAAATTTCACGTATTGCCTATGAGTCCGAAAATGCGTTTAGTGCCTCGTTAAACAGGGATGATGGTCACTTTATTTTTCTAATTAAAGGCAGTGTCGAAAAACTGATTTCAATGTGCGAGCTTGACCAAACTCAACAGCAACAGCTCCTCCGTCAAGCCGATCATTTGGCATCGCAAGGTTATAGGGTGTTAGGATTCGCCGATAAAAAACTAACAAATATTCCAAATAAATTAGTAACGGCGCTCAACCACTTATCCTTTGCTGGCATGATTGGCATCATTGATCCATTAAGAAAAGAAGCCATTGAAGCAATAAAACAATGCAAGCAGGCACAAATAAAAGTCGCTATGATCACCGGTGACCATCCACAAACTGCAAAAGCTATCGCGAATAAATTAGGTATTTTTGAACAACACCAACAGGTTATTTCTGGGGATACTATTTTCTTATTGTCAAAAAATGATCCGAGTAAACTTGATCAGATTATTCTACAAAACCATGTTTTTGCCAGAGTAAAGCCAATTGAAAAAAAGATCATTGTCGAGCGACTCGGACAACTGGGACATTTTGTCGCGGTGACTGGTGACGGAGTGAACGATGCGCCCGCATTAAGGTCCGCTCATGTGGGAATTGCCATGGGTAAAAGAGGTACTGATGTTGCCAGAGAGAGTTCCGATTTAATTTTAACCGATGATAATTTCTCTTCCATCGTCAAGGGCATCGTTCAAGGCCGAGTGGTATATGCAAACATACGCAAGGTTATATTTCTATTAATTTCAACTGGCGCTGCAGAAATATTTCTGTTCATTCTTAGCCTGTTAGCTGGCTTGCCACTACCATTATTTCCAATCCAGTTATTATGGCTTAATCTGGTTACCAATGGTGTTCAGGATGTCGCATTGGCGTTTGAACCTGCTGAGGGAAACGAGTTAAACCGCCCGCCCCGCGCACCAAAAGAATCGATTTTTAATCGGCTTATGATTGAGCGAGTGGTGGTAAATGCGCTAGTGATGGGGAGTATCGCTTTTACTTTGTTTGCGCTGAGTTTAAAGCAGGGAATGAATGAATCCGAAGCGCGTAATATGACTTTATTGTTAATGGTATTATTTGAAAATGTACATGCGCTAAACAGTCGCTCAGAAAATATCTCACTGTTTAAAATGCCTTTTTTTAGCAATAAACTATTACTCCTTGGAATATTAATTGCCCAGAGTATTCACATCGGAGCAATGTACACCGATTGGCTCGGCGGTATTTTGCAACTTAGTCCAGTATCTTTTCAGCAATGGTTTTATCTGTTAACCATTGCCATGACATTGATTTTTGTGGACGAAGGACATAAATGGTGGCACAGGATTAAACTTGAAAATCGGCTTAAAAATCGGCTTAAAAATCGGCATGAAAATAAGTAAGAGAAGTAGATATGAAAATTTGTCAATTCACTAATGATATTATCGCGTCCTTCAATCAGCAACCGGATATGTTGTTGCAAATATTAATCAAAATTCAGCGTCAATATTCTTTTATTCCCCAGCAAGCTATTACTCAATTAAGTAAAGAATTGTTGATAACCGAAGCAAATATCATTTCGGTGATCGGTTTTTATGCTTTTTTACATACCAAAGCTCGCGGTCATTACGACTTACGAGTTAGTCATAATATTACCGATCAAATGCTTGGTAGTGTTAAGCTTACAGCAATGTTAACTGATAAACTATCAGTACAACTAGCAACGCCACGGAAAGATGCTCGGGTGAGTGTTGATTTAACCTCTTGTACTGGTATGGGCGATCAAGGACCAGCAATATTAGTTAATGGCAAACCAGTCGTTGGATTAAATAAAAAACGAATTGAAATTATCTGTCAACTAATCGAATCAGGTACACCAGTTAAACAATGGCCAGCAGAGTTTTTTCAAATTAAAAACAATATTCAACGCAAGGATATTTTACTCTCCGATCGTTCGGACAATGGCGCGGCGATTAGAGCATTGTTAAAACAAGGCGCTCAAAAATTGCTTCAACAAATCGAACATTCAAATTTGCGCGGGCGTGGCGGTGGTGGTTTTAAGACTGGTCTTAAATGGCGCTTATGTCAACAAGCCACCGCTAAGCAACGTTATGTGGTTTGTAATGCTGATGAGGGCGAACCTGGCACTTTTAAAGATAGGGTGTTATTAACCACTCAAGCTGACAAACTCATCGAAGGCATGACACTTTGCGCTGGCGTAATCAACAGCGATCTGAAACGACCATGCAAAGGGTTTATTTATTTACGCGGTGAATATCAGTATTTGTATGAGTCGCTTGAACAAGTATTACAAAAACGACGCGATGCTGGATTGCTTGGCAAAAACATTCTCGGTAAACAAGGTTTTGATTTTGATATTAAAATCCATTTAGGAGCAGGCGCGTATATTTGCGGTGAAGAATCAGCATTGATTGAATCACTCGAAGGTAAACGGGGTATCCCGCGCAACCGCCCGCCCTTTCCTGTCACCAAAG
This sequence comes from Kangiellaceae bacterium, assembly GCA_030590405.1. GTDB lineage: Bacteria > Pseudomonadota > Gammaproteobacteria > Enterobacterales > Kangiellaceae. The sequence goes on along the minus strand of JAUUYO010000141.1, from coordinate 2,433 downwards.
GTTATAAAGCTCAACCAACGGTGGTGAATAATGTTGAAACTTTTATCAACGCGGCATTGATCGCTATCCATGGTTCCGACTGGTTCAAAAAAGTTGGCACTGAGCAATCGAGCGGCAGCAAATTACTTAGCATCAGCGGCGACTGTGCAAGACCCGGCATTTACGAATATCCATTTGGCACTTCAATTAAACAAGTACTGGTTGATTGTGGCGCACTTAATACTCAGGCAGTACAAGTATCCGGGGCGGCAGGTTTTACCATCCCAGTACAATATTTTGGCCGTTGTATTGCATTTGAAGACATTCCCACAGGCGGATCATTTATAGTCTTTAACCAGCAGCGTGATCTGCTCGACATGGTTAAAAACTTTAGCGACTTTTTTGCCGATGAAAGTTGTGGTTTTTGTACACCTTGCCGGGTGGGTAGCTCGTTGTTAAAACAATTAATCGATAAAGTTCATCAGGGACTTGCCAGCAATCGCGATCTGGATGAGATTAAAAAAATCAGTCAGTTAATGTGTAAAACCAGTCATTGTGGATTAGGGGGAAGCGCGCCAAGTTCCATCATGGATACACTGGCGCACTTTCCACAACTCTATCAACAGCGACTGAAAAACATGAACAATGAACCAGTTTTTGATCTGGATGCCGAATTACAGCAAGCGCGTCAATTAAACGGTGTTGATAATGTCTAAAAGGAAAATTGAAAAATGAGTACTTTTCAAATATTTTATCTTAATGGTAAACCTATCCCTTTTAAACAAGGTGAAACCATTATGGATGCCGCATTAAGAGCGGGAGAATATATTGATCACTTGTGCCATCATCCAGAATTTAGACCACACGGTAGTTGCCGGATCTGTATGGTTGAACTGGATGGAAAATCAGTCTCGTCCTGTACTCAACCGGCCATAGCAAATACTCAGGTTGATAGCAGTTCAGATGAAATGATCGAGCAGCGGCGTAGCTTGCTGCAAATGTTATTTGTTGAAGGCAATCATATTTGTCCCGGCTGCGAAAAAAGTGGCGATTGCCAATTGCAGGCGTTAGCTTATCAAAACAAAATGTTATCACCGCATTTTAAACATTTTTTCCCGAAGCGTGCTTTAGATGCATCTCACCCGGATGTGATCATTGATTTTGACCGCTGTATTTTGTGTGAGCTGTGTGTCAGGGCCAGCCGGGATGTGGATAAAAAAAATATTTTTTGCGTTGACGGACGTGGTATTAATGCAAAACTGATCATCAATTCGCCTGGCGGGAAACTGGGCAATAGCCATTTTTCTGCGGATGATAAGGCGGCGCAAATCTGCCCCGTTGGTGCCATCTTACCGAAACACCAGGGGTATGATATTCCCATTGGAAAGCGACGCTATGATCAGCAACCTATAAGTGAAGTTGATATGGATAACCAAGAAAAGGACCAGCAAAAATGAACAACCAAAGGCATAACCTATGGCTAACAAAATAAAAATCGCGACAGCAAGTCTTTGCGGTTGTTTCGGTTGCCATATGTCACTACTGGATATTGATGAGCGGTTAATTGATTTAGTTAAGTTAGTCGAGTTTGATCGCTCGCCATTTACCGATATTAAAACCATCGGTGATTGTGATATTGGCATTATTGAAGGCGGCGTAGCCAATGCGGAAAATGTTGAAGTATTGCGCGAATTTCGCAAACAGTGTAAAACTTTGGTAGCAATTGGTGCTTGTGCGATTGATGGCGGCATACCAGCGTTGCGTAACGGTTTTACCCTTAAAGAATGTCTGCAAGAATCCTACGTCGATGGGATTGGAATCGATAACCCGATGATCCCTAGCGATCCAGAATTGCCTTTGTTACTTAACAAAGTTCAGCCAATCCAGGAGGTGGTCAAAGTTGATTATTTTGTGCCGGGATGCCCGCCGTCTGCGGATACTATCTGGACTTTTTTAACCGAATTGATTGAAGGTAAACCAATTAGTTTTACTTATGGGCAGATCCGTTATGATTAATGACAAACCCAAAAAACTCAAACGCAGCGTGATCGAACCGCTGACCCGTGTCGAAGGTCATGGCAAAGTCACGCTGTTGCAAGATGAAAATCAACAAATTAAACAAGCGCGTTTACATATTGCCGAATTCCGGGGATTTGAAAAATTTATCCAGGGTAGGCCCTACTGGGAATTACCGGTTTTGGTGCAACGCTTGTGCGGTATTTGCCCGGTAAGTCATCATCTGGCCGCCGCCAAAGCCACCGATATGCTGGTTGGCGCAACACAGCTCACTCCCACCGCGGAAAAAATACGGAGGTTAATGCATTACGGCCAAACCCTGCAATCTCACGCTCTGCATTTTTTTCATCTGTGCTCACCGGATCTATTGTTTGGATTTGATGATGAAGTTCGCCATCGCAATATTATTGGAGTGATTGAAGATCACCCGGAAATTGC